>JAVYMB010000038.1:0-7091 GCA_038740145.1 Candidatus Norongarragalinales archaeon
GAGTCAAGCAAACTCTTATTTCAAGAAGACGAAACTCCGCGACTTGGTGAAAGAATTGTTTTAAGCGAAGAAGTGGCTCCCAACGCGCAGTTGGTTGAACTAAGGATTTCGGGGTGGGGAGTGCTGCGTACTTACGCTCAAGCCGAAGTATCGGTGAAAGGAGGAGCGAACAAGTTCGCTTTAAAGCCTATTCGCTTGCTCACCAAGCCAAACTTAGACGGCAACGAAAAAAAGCGATTCGTCATTTTTGCGGACAAATTAAACGCGCTTGGCTTGAACCTCGAGCAAAGCGCAGCTCTAGAAAAGAAACTCAACGAAGCGTATGTAGAAAAACGCAGGAGAGGAAGTGAAGAAAGAAAAACGCTTGCAGAAACACTTGCGGAGTGGTTTGAATACGCTGACGCGCTCGCAGATTCAATAGCTGCAAACGGTTTTGAAAAAGCACTGTCCGCAACGGTAACGCCGACGGTGTTTGTTGAAACGCCGCTTAATGCCGGAGAATACAAGGCGACCGCTAGAGACATAACAATTTCTGGCTCAACCGAGTTTACGATAACAGAAATAACGCCAACCGACACGCGCTTGCTGTCCATTGCTAGCGCGAGCGACGCAGACGCTCAATCAATTCGAGGCTTTCTCTACTCGTTTGAAGGCGAAAACGCGCGAGCTTTTTCCGCAGTCAAAATACAGCGAGTTCAGTTTGGAAGTGAAACCACTAGCGAAAGCAGCGGTGAAGCGGCGAGCAATGCGCGAGAGGCGCGCCAAGAGTTATTGCTCGTAACAGCGGATTACTCCCGCTTCACATTGTTCAACGGCTTTTTTCCATTCGAGAATGCAAGCGTAACGCTGAAACTATGGTTTCCAAAAAGGTTAGAGTACAAGACGGTGAAACTAGAGACGCGAGTCACTCACGAGAAACTCCGCGATCCAACAAACGCGTGGCTTGAACTCGACGAGGCGCAAGCAAAGAAAACGCGTTACCCGCAAGTTTTCGGCGAGCCAAGTAATTGGAGTGAGACGCGCGGATTGGAAGGCAAACGCGTGTTCATCGACCCGGGACACGGCAGCGCAGCGGAACTTGGCGCAAGATACGGCGATTCGCCCGGACGTTATGGTTACGGTGCCGGCGCGCTCTTTAAAGGAAAACGAGTTTGGGAGTGTGACTTAAACCTCGCAGTAGCCCGTAAGCTCAAGACTCTTCTCGAAGAAAACGGCGCAATCGTTGCGATGAGCAGGAACGAAAACGTGGATGGATTCCTAAATTTGACTGCCCGCGCCGCAATCGCAAACGCGTGGAGAGCCGACGTCGTTGTGAGCGTGCACCACGACCACGCTGGCGCAACTCAACCCCTTGAATACTATCCAGAGTTAAACGTTTACGGAGGAAGAGGCGTTTACTGTGACGCGCGCTGCGAAGAAAGCAAAAAACTCGCAGTCGCAATCGACAAAGAAATAAAGAAACTCAGTCTGCTTGCTGGAGCAAGCAGGGGACCATTTCCGGATTACGAGCGCGGCTTCCGCCTCGGGTTGCTGCATCGAACCAACGCGCCGACGGTTCTCGTTGAAGTAACTGGGATGGGAAACGTTAACGCGTTCACGCCTGCATTCCAAGAAAAAGCCGCACAAGCGATTTTCGCAGGAATTAAAAAATTTTTTGAAGAAAGACCTGCAGCGGCACACTCGATCAAACCTACACCAACACGTTAAACTTGTTTTACCTGCTTTTTTTATTAACGTGAAGAGTATCTAAGTCGTGATTCTCGCTGGCAAAGAAAAAAACAAATGCCTCGCGCCATTAGTCGCTGCGGCAATAACCCTCTTTGTTGTCATCGCGGTAATTGCGTTCACGGCTTTCAAGCAGCCGCCTACAGCGCAACCAATGCCTCAATCGAGTTTGTCTGCCGCGAGCACCGTAGCCTCACCTTCGCCTAAAACAGTATATTCTACGCAGAAATACGGGAGTGGCAAAACCGTTTTGTCGTCAACGCGCGAAACGACTGCGTCAAAAGCTGGGGAGGGAGAATCAAGCGACGAGGAAACACTCGTGAACGAAGGCGGTCAAGCCGCGCGGTTAGGCGTAGCTGAAGTGTTCTCTGCAGCGAGCGCGAGGGACGTAGAAGCAACCGCGTTGAAGAACGGCAAGCCGCTGGAAGCACGCCACGTTTCGCTCAACCCGCTGGTAAAGTACTCAAAAGCCGAACTATTGCCTGGTGAAATCGTTTTTTTTCAAGCACGCTCGCGCGGCGTGGACTTCTCGGAAAACGCCCCCGTACGCTTGTTCACTGCCGCTGACTTGGGCGCGATCCAGCGCGCGCGCCTCTCGCGCGTGTTGTCGAAAATAGCTGAACTCGCGCTTGAATTGCCTCAAGCGCGCGCCCTAGAAAAAATCGCGAGAGACGCTTTCCAGCAAGTTACTGCTCAAGAAAATCCTTTCGAAGCATACGTAGACGCGCTCGAAGAATTCATCGATGATTTTCACGATGAAACCGTCGCAGCGCGACGCGCAACCCCCACTCCTCGCCCAACGCCGAGAATCGAAGAGATTACTTTCCCGATTCCGTTGCCGCCGACGCCGCCGACGCGCGAAGAGGTTGCGGCGGTGCTGCCGAAAGTTCCTGAAAAAATTACGCTGGTCGTGAGTGAAAATAACCCTGTGGACTCGAAAATTCTTTACTTGGAAGCGAAAACGTATCTCGGAGAAATGGTGATTAAAAAAGAAGGTTCGGCGTCCAATTATGTGAAAGCAACTGTAGAACGCATTGGCGCGAACTACTTGTTGAGCGTCACGGCAGATGTTGAAAAAGCAATGCGAAACGAACGCATTCCTTTCAACTCGCTGGAAGGCTTTGTCACGGTTTCATTTTCAGCTTTGTCAGCTGAAGCCAAGCGAATGAAAATAGTCATAAAAGTCGAGCATGTTCAACGGCAAGAAAGCGAGGTAAACGAAGACTTGGAAAGTAGTACGGAAAGCAGAGTTGAAAGCGGGGCGGAAAGCGAGTCGCCTGAAGTTGAACCAAATCAGCCTGTGCCGAGAAACGATTGTTTGCGCGACGCTACGGCGCTCGCCGAAACCGCGAAAAAATACGTGCCAGGAGGATTGCCGGCGGAGTGCGAAGAAATCAGGGGTCGAGCGTGCGCTTGCTTTGTCAGCGCGGTGATGAAGGAAGCGGGAATCGTTGGAGTTGGAATCGAAAAAGGCGCTAAAACACTTTACGATAAATTACTGAAAAGCGGCAAAGGCGTGTTGATCACGGGCGCGACCTTGACGCCGAGTTCTGAAAATCTTTTGCCTGGAGACTTGGTTTTCAGCAAAACTTATCCTGGCGGGCATTACGCAATTTCGCATGTTGAAATAGTTTACGATCAAAACACGTTGATTAACGGCGCCTCTGGCGCGAAAACAATACCATTCAGCAAGAGAAGCGGAGTCTATAAGTGCGGCGACGATTACTGGCGTAGCAAGAACGGCAAGAAGTGTGTTAAGGAAGGCGGAACGTGTTGCGAAGACGACCCGCATACTTTCGACGGAACGTTCGTTTTTCAAGGAGTAGTGCGAATCGTACCTAGTTGCATTGGAGTACAAAGCGTAAGTACCTCGGCAAGCTAAGGATTACGCGTCGACAAAAAAAATCGCGGCGGCAAAGTGCGCGTAAAGAAGTTCTGCTGGCGGGTAACGCAAGCTGAAGCTTTTTTTACTGTGGAAGCGCCTTGATAGAGCCCATCTTGATAGTGACTGGAATTGGAACGGCTACTTCCACTAGTTCCACCGTCACTTCCTCTTTTTCCTTGTCGACGCGCACGACTTTCGCGCGCTCGCCTTTGAAGGGACCGCTCGTAATTTCAACCAAGTCGCCTTTCACTAGCGCTAGTTCTAGAGGCTTGCTTTCAAGCAACTCAGTAATTTCGCCTAGCGAAATCGTTTTAGCTAGAACGCCTTTCACGTGAGGCACGCCGGCTGTGAGGCGCTTTACTTCAAATTCGTTGCTTGCCTCTATGATGAGGTAACCCTTGAGGCGAGGCGAGACGATGAGCGCGGCGATTGGCGCGCTGGTCTTTTTTATTTTCTCGCTTAACAAGTCAGCGACGATGCTTTCTTGCCCTGCAGTCACGCGGTAAGCGAAAAGCAATATTTACACCTTAAGTTACAGTTTCCTTGTTTTCAAAGCTGTTCTATTCAAAATTTTCCTTTCAAGAGGAGTGCGAGCATTGCTACGACGAACCCAGTGAGCCCGATTAAAGTCATTCCGATTGCCGTCGTCAAACTCATTTGCTTGTACTCGGCCTGCCCGGGCTTGTGAGTAATCGCAATCACGCGCTTGCTTTGCGTAACGAATGACTCCAGTGATTCCTTGACGTTCACGACGCTCACACTCAAAACAAACGAAACAAAGCTAATTTATACGAAGTCTAAATCGAGTTCTTCAATGGGCTCGCCAGCGTCAAAACGCGGCTTTATTCCCGCGAGCACCGCAAGCACTCGCACTCCCTCTGCGCTGTCGTCGACTGCCGCGCCCCAAATAATGTGGGAGTCCTTCGCGATTTTCTTGCTTATTGCTTGCACGGCCGCTTCTGCTTCTCCGAGAGTCATGTCGCTTCCGCCGGTAATGTTTATTAGCGCTTTGTTCGCAGCGCGCAAGTCGAGGTCGAGCAACGGCGAGGCAAGCGCCTTCTCTGCAGCTTGCACTACTCGGTCTCGTTGTTCCGCGTTGCCGGCTTCGCCTAGCCCTATTACTGCAGTGCCGCTTTCGCCGAGAATCGTTCGCACGTCTGCGAAGTCGAGGTTGACGAGTCCCGGTTTAGTGATGAGTTCAGTTATTCCTTTGACTGCGTTCGTGAGAACGCTGTCCGCGACTTTAAACGCTGCGTTGAGCGGCAAATCTGGAACGAAGAAAAGCAGTTTGTCGTTTGGAATCACGATCGTGGTGTCCGCTTGCTTTTTGAGTTTTTCTAGTCCTTCAAGCGCGTTGCGCATTCGCTTAGTGCCTTCGCTCGCGAAGGGAAGCGTCACCACCGCAACGCACAAAGCCCCGTGTTTCTTCGCTTCGCGAGCGAAAACGTGCGCGCTTCCCGTTCCAGTTCCGCCGCCCAACCCGCAAGTCACGAAAGCTAGGTCGACTCCAGCGAACAAACTCTGCATTTCTTCGACTGCTTCTTCCGCCGCCGCTTCGCCTACGGAAGGATCGCTTCCAGCGCCGAGCCCGCGAGTCTTTTTTTTCCCTAAAAGCATTTTTTGATCGCAGTTTATCGTGAGCAAGTGCTGGGCGTCGGTATTCGCTGCAACGAGTCGCGCGCCGGCTATGCCGACTTCGCTCATTCTATTGATTGTATTGCTTCCGCTTCCGCCTGCGCCTACGACGACTACTTTCGGCACGCTTTGCTTCAAGTATTCGAGTAGTTCTTCGTCTTCCTTGCTTGCTGGTTTTCCGCCTCTTTCGATTACCGCGAAATCTTTTGCGAAAGTTTTTTCCAAAGCCATAATTCAAAAACACCGCATAATTCGCTGATTCGTCCACTGCGCAGTGAGGGTTTAAAACAACGCGTTACTTAATGACGAAAAGGGCTTTAAAATGCTTTCCTCAAAACAAAAAGCGGAATTCGCTTCGTTGCGCCTCATTCGTTTTAAGCGCTTTGTGCTTCACTGCGTTTCGAATAAAAAGAATTGAAAAAAGCGGCGAAAAAAATGGTTTTTACTGCGAACACGAAGCGCGCGCAGCGCGACATCAAAGCTCTTAAAATACAGGGTGCAGAAGCAGTGGCAAGCGCGGCTGTCGATGCGCTCGCCAGCGAAATGCAGTTGTTCCGCGGTTCGCCGCGCGAATTCCAAAAGCACTTGCTCGAAACAATAGATTTTCTCAAGAGCGCGCGTCCAACTGAACCCGCGTTGCGAAACGCGTTGCGCTTCATTGCCTTGCAAGTAGTCAAGAGCAAGGCGCGAGACGTCGGCGAATTAAAACTCCTAGTCAGCCAAGAAGCGCGCGACTACCACGCCCGCTCGCTGCAAACCAAGCTTAAAATCGCGGAATACGGGGCGCGCCTCGTGCCGCGACGCGGCAATGTCCTCACTCACTGTCACTCTAGCACAGTCATGCGCGTTTTGAAGCGAGCGCATGATGCAGGCAAACGTCCTACCGTAACATGCCTTGAAACGCGCCCTCTTTTCCAAGGAAGAAAAAGCGCTGCCGAGTTGAGCGCTTACGGAATCAAAACGCGGCTCGTCGTTGATAGCGCGATGGTTTCGATTCTGCGGGAAATGAAGGATGGCGACTGCGTGTTCGTCGGCGCTGACGCGATTACGAGCGAAGGAGACTTAATCAACAAAATCGGCACCGCGCCACTCGCGCTCGCCGCCAACGAATTAGACAAAAAGTTTTATAGCGCGACTGGCACGCACAAGTTCGACCCCTTAACGATGTGGGGTGCTGCCGAGCCAATTGAGCAACGCTCGCCCGACGAAGTCCTCGCTCCATGCGAAGCGGTGAAATTCAAAATCAAAAAGCACGGCGTAAAGCGAGTTGAAGTTTTGAATCCGGCTTTCGACGTCGTAGACTCGAGATACGTTACGGCTTACGTTACTGAACTTGGCGTTATTCCGCCGCAGAGTTTGCTCGCTACTGTGTGGAAGGAATTCGG
The DNA here is from genome assembly GCA_038740145.1 of Candidatus Norongarragalinales archaeon. Classification (GTDB taxonomy): domain Archaea; phylum Micrarchaeota; class Micrarchaeia; order Norongarragalinales; family Norongarragalinaceae; genus CAITNU01. The sequence goes on from JAVYMB010000038.1 coordinate 6,631, forward strand.
GTTAAACGAAAAAAGCGAATACTGATTAATCAAGCAAAGGCGAGCGACGCGAACGCGAGCGTGCCGACGAATAGCGCCGCAAGCGAAGCATTGCGCGCAAAACCCAGCGCGGCTTGCGTTTGGCCGCGCCACGTCGTTATGATGACTGCTACGAGTAAAGCGTCTGCAGTGACGATGAGCGCAGCGTAGGGAAGGAAAAACGAAGGCAAAGCGAATAATGGGAAGAAACTCAGGATTACGCCACAGTAAATCAATGCAACGGCCAATGCAACCGTCTTCCTTGAACCAAGAAGCATTGGAAGAGTTTTTGCACCAATTTTCTCGTCACCGGCTACGTCGCGCAGCGTGATGAGAAACTCGCGTCCCAAGCCAGTCAAAAAACTCATTAAAGCGAAAACTGATACAAAGTAATTTAATTTCGGTGCGACGACGAGGTTGCCGTAAACAAAGCAAACCGCCAT
>JAVYMB010000039.1:0-6853 GCA_038740145.1 Candidatus Norongarragalinales archaeon
GACGCAGCAAACGCGTCTGCCCGTGTTTTTGCGCTTCAATGTAACCCGCTTGTCGGAGTTCAGTCACGTAAGCGTAAATTTCGCCGCGAAAGTAATGCTTCAACTCTTTCTGCAGGATTTCCTTCTTTTTTGCGATCAACGCTAGAATGCGCGTTCCTTTTTTCGATAAGTTGGTTTCCTTGCTTGCGCGAGCGACTCTGTCGAGGTACTCGCCTTTGAGTTGAAGAGCAGCGACTTCATCGCCAGCGACGACTTCAATTGCACTGTCGCGCGCCGCATATTCGCTTTTGAGTTCGCGCGCCATTGTCTTGCAGAGTTCGCGCGGAAACCCAGTGATTTTCGACAATTCTGCGTAGTCAGTCGGGCGGTTAGCCAAAAAAAGCGCCGCTTCAAAAACGCGTAAAGGAGGCAAATCGTTTTTTTGTTCTGTTGGCGCTTTCAAATCTAATGGTTTCGCCTTGCCGGCAGTTGAGCTTTCGTCTCTCAACTCTTCTTGCATTTCAGCGTCTTCCGTAGCAGCGGAATCGCCTTCTATTTCGTCAGACACTTTTTTCACTTGAAGTGGGCTTTACTGCTTGAACGCTTGCTTTAAAAACGCGCCACGGTATAAAATAGTTTGGCTCCAAAGCCCTGATTTAAAACGCTTTGCTTTGGAGACTAACGAGTAACCGTTTCCCGCCAAACGGGAATTCGGCGAATGCGAAAAAAGTAAGGGTGACTACCAGTAATGGGTTTCTTGGTTCCTCAAGAAAAGTATCTCGGCGCTGGAGCGCACATCGGAACACGAATGAAGCACGGAAGCATGCGGGAATTCATTTACAAGACGCGCGAAGACGGGCTCAACGTGCTCGACTTGAAGAAGCTTGATGAACACTTGCGGCTCGCCGCCGCTTTGCTTGCGAAATACCCTCCAGAAAAAGTTTTTATCGTTGGAAACAAGGAAAACGCTCGCGCGCCAATCACGAAAGCATGCGAACTCGCTGGATTCAACAAAATCGTTGGGCGCTTCACGCCGGGTAGATTCACGAATCCGTCGCGCCCCGATTTTTGCGAGCCGCTCGCCGTTCTAGTAATCGACCCAGGCGCAGACAAGCAAGCAGTGCGTGAAGCAAACCACATCAACATTCCAATCGTGGCGCTATGCGACACGAACAACAGCACGCGTTACCTCGACGTCGTTATTCCAACGAACAACAAGGGACGCAAAGCAATCGCATTTATCTTGTGGCTGCTGACGCGCGAAGTGTTGCGCGAGCGAGGCGCGCTAGCGCGCGACGAGGATTACGTTGCGACGCCGGAAGAATTCGAAGGTTAAAGCGATAAAAAGGCGAAACAAATGGCGGGCGTCAGAAAGGCGTTCGTCGCAGGACAATTTTATCCCCGCAGCGCGAGCGAGTGCAACGCAATGCTTAAAGAATTCGCGGCGGGCGTCGATGAAAAGAAAATCGCGGGCGTAAAGCCGAAGGCAGTCGTGGCTCCGCACGCTGGCTGGATTTACTCCGGGCAAACCGCTGCTTACGCCTACCAAGCCGTAAAGAAAGCCACACCGCAAGGCGAGACCGTTGTTTTCGTTGTGTTGTCGCCGAACCACACTGGTTACGGCGCGGCAGTCGCTGTCAGCGCTCTCGACTGGCAAACGCCGCTTGGAATCGTTAAGAACAACGCTGAATTCCGCGAGGCTTTACTTGAGGCGGCACCGGTTTTTGAAGTCGCGGAGGAAGCGCACGCCATGGAGCACTCGATTGAAGTCCAACTTCCTTTCTTGCAATACTATTTCACCGATTTTTCGTTCGTGCCTGTTACATTCCTCGACCAAAGCCTGCAAGCAGCGAAAACAGTTGGTGAAGCAATAACGAGCGTCGCAAAGAAAAGCAAAAAACTGGTTTTCGTCGTTGCGAGCAGTGATTTCACGCACTATGAGCCGGCAGCGCAAGCGCGCGCGAAGGACGAGCGCGTTATCGCGGCGTTGCGCGAGTTGAACGTCGAGGCGTTTTATAAGGCGTTGCACGAGACGCGCGCTAGCGCGTGCGGTTACGCGCCCATAGCCGCCGCGGCAGTGTTCGCGAAAGCGTGCGGAGCGAAGAAAAGCGTTTTACTCGATTTTTCGAACAGCGGGAAAGCAAGCGGCGATGCGAGCGTCGTGGATTACGCGGCACTTGCTTTTGAATAAAGTTGGTTGAAATGACAGTCAAAAAACTCGGTGTTTGCTTCGTTTCTCCTCGCGCGAGTTTGCGCGGCGAAATCGAAATCGGCGAAGGCACGACAGTTCTCGATGGAGCCGTGCTACGCGCCGAGACGAAGCGCATAATTTTAGGGAAAGAATGCAACGTTCAAGACAATTGCGTGGTGCACGCGGAGACACGCGACGTCGTCATCGGCGAAGGCACGACGCTCGGACACGCTTGCGTCTTGGAAGACTGCGTCATAGGAAAAAACTCGTTGATTGGAATGAACGCAACGATTTGGTTGTGCGACGTCGGCGACGACTGCTTGATCGCCGCGGGCGCGCTTGTTCTCCCGAACACGAAAATCCCGAGCGGCTCGCTCGTAATCGGCTCGCCAGCTAAAGTCGTTCGAAGCGTGAGTGAAGAAAACAAGGCGCAAATCAAGGCATGGCGCGAGTATTACGCGAAGCACTACGGTTACGCTGCTCGACAGTAAACTGGTTTCGGGCTCGGCTTCAACGATTTTCGTATCGCGTTAACCAAGCCGCGTGCTTCAAGCTCTTTCGCGACTGCCGGGTGCACGAGCTTTTTCCACCGAGCGTTGTTTTCGCGGACGAGCAAGCGCACGAGAGTCGCGCTGATTCCGCGCCACAAACCCGTTTCGTGCGCAGTAAAACCTTTTTCTCGAAGCAGTTTAAGCGTTAGCGCGTGGTTGGAAAACGCTTCGTCAAAACGCGGGCACAACGCAAGCAAAGCGCGCAACCACTTTTCGTTGTCACGCTTGTCCTTCAATTCGAAGACGCGGCATTTTTTCTCCAAACCGTCGGCGCGAAGCGCCGTGCGAATCAAAATTTTTCTTTCTTTCACGGTAAGCGGGTTGTCGCGCGTTCTGTTGACTTGAGTTGAGCCGATTACAATCAAAACTTCGTCGAAGCGGCACGCCAAGCGTTTGACTACCCAATGGTGTCCAGCGTGGTAAGGCTGAAAACGGCCAATAAACAATGCGCGGCGCTTCTTGCGCATTAAATCACAATTCGCGTTCCACGAGAAAATCTGCTAACGCTTTGAGTTCTTGCTTTGCTTTACTTGGTTTTAAAACGCCGTCGGCTTTGCGCCAAGCAGCACTCACGATTTCGCGCGCCTTCGCCTTAGCGTATTCAATGGCGTTCGCCTCGCGCAGCAAGGCGATTGCTTCGCGGATTCTGCGCGAATCCGATGGGTGCGAGTCGAGCAACGCGCGAAGCCGCCGCGCTTTTTGCGGCGGCAAAACTTTGAAGGCGTGGATTACGAGGAGCGTGCGCTTGCCCTCGTGAATGTCTTCCCCAAAACCCTTCATTTCACCGAAAGAAGAACTGGAAACGTTTAAGACGTCGTCTTGAATTTGAAAAGCGACGCCTACTGCCTCGGCGAAAGCGCCGAGTACTTCAACTTGCGCGTGGCTGCCGCCGGCAGCGATGGCGCCTAGTTTCGCGCTTAATCGCGCGAGCGTGCCTGTCTTGAAAGCGCACATTTGGAGATATTGTTGCTCCGTCGGTTCGCCCCATCCCTTGTGCCAAGCGATGTCTAACGCTTGCCCTAAGTGAATCAGCGTTAGTTCTCGTGCGTATGCCTCGTAAAGCTTGACGAGTGTTCGGTCATCAAAACGCGCCTCGTTTTCGCGCAAAACGCGCAAGGGAAGGAAGTACATAGCATTGCCAGCGTTGACTGCTACGTCGACTCCGTAGATCTTGTGAATGCAAGGCTTTCCTCGGCGCAACGCCGAATCGTCTTCGACGTCATCAGTGAGAAGCGAGCCTTCGTGAATCACTTCACTGAGAACAACGAGGTTTTTGGCTTTCTTTAAACCTTTTTTGCCGCCGACGGCTTCCGCTACCATCAAAAGAAGCGCAGGACGCCAGCGTTTGCCGCCTCTGTCAAGCAAATCCCAAATCGGTTGGGCAAGCGCGCGATCCAGCGAGTGAAAATCAAAAGCAAACCGCGGCTTGCCAGCTAGAGAGAGTAACGAGTTTTCGTCAAAACGCCGCGGAATCGCTCGCGCTATGGATCGTTCTATCGCTGGCTTGCGTTTTTCAATCGCTTTTACGGCATTCATTTCAACCACTTTCAGCAAGAGATTTATTACTACCAGCGTTTAAATAAACGGCATGAAACGCGACTTAAGCGAAATCGCGCGCAAGCACGCCTTGAAAAACGCGGCGGACTACGGCAAAGCAGTTGCAGGCAGCGTTGCAGCTAAAGTGTTTGCGGAAGCCCCTGAAGCCAAAAACGACGTTGAAACAACGATGAAGCTAGTCGCCGAAGAAGTCGCGCGAGCAAACAAAATGACGAAAGCGGAAATCGAGGAAGAACTCAAAAACTATTCTTTCGCCGAAAAAAAAGAAAGCAAGGAAGAAAAGCGCTTCAAGCTTGAAGGCGCTGTTGAAGGAAAAGTCGTCACTCGTTTTTTGCCGGAGCCGAACGGACCAGCTCACATTGGGCACGCGAAAGCCGCGTGGCTCAGCGTTGAAGCGGCGCGGCAGTGGCGAGGCAAGTGCCTGCTGCGTTGGGACGATACGAATCCTGAAAAAGAAAAGCAAGAATTCGTTGACTTGATTCGCGAGGATTTGAAGTGGCTCGGCTTGCAATTCGCGCGAGAATCGTTCGCGAGCGACTTTATGCCGAAGTTTTACGAGTGCGCCGACAAACTAGTCGCAAACGGCGATGCTTACGTCTGCAAATGCACGAAAGCAACAATCGGAGTTAATCGCGAAGCGAAGAAAGCGTGCGATTGTAGGAAGCGAAGCGCGAAGGAAAACAAAGCGTTGTGGGAGAAAATGAAGAAAGGCGGAGTTGCGGAAGGCGAAGCGATTCTGCGCTTGCGGGGAGACTTGAACGCCGAAAACACGGTGATGCGTGACCCTTCACTCTTTAGAGTAATCGAAGCGCCTCATTTCAGGCAAGGAACGAAGTACAAAGCATGGCCTACTTACGATTTTGAAGTCAGCATCGCTGACTCGCTCGATGGAGTTACTCACGCGCTGCGCAGCAAGGAATACGAGTTGCGCGACGAACTGTATTACTACATTCTCGACAAGGTAGGTGGCTTGCGCAAGCCGTGCATCTACGATTTCTCGCGTTTGGAAATCAAGGGGACCGCGCTGAGCAAACGCGTTCTACGCCCACTCATTGAAAGCGGTAAGGTTTGGGGTTGGGACGACCCGCGCTTGCCAACGCTCGCTGGCTTGAGGCGACGAGGCATCCTTCCGAACGTGATTCGCGATTTCGTCCTATCGTTCGGGTTAAGCAAAGTCGAAAGCCAGCCGACTTGGACTGCGTTGCTTGTCGCTAACAAGCGCGAGCTAGACAAAACCGCACCTCATTTTTTCTTCGTAGCAGATCCAGTTAAACTTAAAGTCGCGAACGCGCCGCGCCGCAAAATCAAGATTCGCAAGCACCCCAAACTCGAACTAGGAGAAAGAATTATAGACTCGAAAAACGAGTTTTACTTGGCTGGAGAAGACGCTGCGGCACTCAAAAAAAGCGAGTTGTTCAGACTCAAGGATTCTTACAACGTTCGCTTGACGAAAAAAACTGAAACTGAAATCGAAGGCGAGTACGCGGGCGAAGAACTTTTTGCAGAATCAAAGAAAATCCAGTGGGTTGCGGCGAACGAGGCAATCGACGCGGAACTCGTCGTAGTAAGCGATTTGCTCAACGACAAAGGCGAGTTCAACGAAAATAGTTTAATCATCAAAAAAGGAAAATGCGAGGCGGCGTGCGCGGAACTAAAAAAAGGCGCCGCTGTTCAGTTTGAACGCGTTGGCTACGCTGTGCTCGACGACGAAAAGAAAAAACGCTTCATTCTCTCGTGTTGAAACGCCGTTTGCGGAACACTACGCACAAGTTCCTTGCTTCTTTTTCAGGAGCGCGCGCGCCATGACTCTCGAAAAAACTATCAACAACTTCAAAGCCGTGCGCCGCCCCGAGTTTTTCGAGCTCGCGCTTCCCGAAAAAATAGTGAAACCGCTTGACGCATTCGCCTCCGCGCTTAGTCCAAGGCACGAAAAACTGTTTTTCGCGGCGCCGCCAGAATTTCCGCTGTGCTTTATTCCACACACTGATGAAAACAAAGCCGTTTGGCTTAACGACGCGCCGCATCTCGTTAAAAGCGCGATTTTGCTCGACCGCGCGCAAGTGATGGAGGCTTGCTAAGTAAAACGCGGCGTCAACGCTTTCAGCGCGGAGAGGCAGCCGCTTAGCGAAATCAGCTTTGAAAAATTTGATTTTTTTCGTCAAGCCAACTGCTTTAACTCGCTTCCGGGCAAAAAAAAGCATTCGCACTGAAACATCAACAGCGATCACTCGCTTTACCGTCTGAAGTCGCGCGAGTTCGATCGAGTTGCGTCCGTTGCCGCAGCCGGCGTCGAGAACCACTAGTCCGCTTTTCTTCGGCAAAAGCGGCAAAAACAATTGAAGAACGAGAGAAGGCGCGGCTCGATAAGAATTCCATTCGCTTGCGATTGAATCAAACGCCGCTTCCACTCTCATCAAGAGACTACCTTAAATTGAAGAAGACGAGAAACGCTTTTCTAGAATCGAGCAAGCGATTGCGAGCACTCCGCCGACGAAAACGCCTGCAAAAACCGCGACTGCTTCATCGAAAAACGTGACGAAGCGCTGCGTGAAAACGCCGATTCCAAACAACTCGT
>JAVYMB010000040.1:0-6839 GCA_038740145.1 Candidatus Norongarragalinales archaeon
GGCGTCTGCGCCAACTGTTTTTAATCGTCGAAAGCATAGGGGTAAGCATGCAAATCGTCGACGCGCGGAAAGACGCGGCATACGCAGAAAAAAAAATAATAGAGTGCGTCAAGCAAGGCGGCGTCTTTGTTTATCCTACAGACACTGTTTACGGAATCGGGTGCGACGCGAGACTTGCAGCGGCGGTTGAAAAAATTAGGCGGTTGAAGAAGCGTTGTTCGCGTAAGCCGTTCAGCGTAATCGCTCCAAGCAAGCGTTGGATTCGAGAAAATTGTTTCCTCAACGCCGATGCAGCGAAAGCGCTTGAACGCTTGCTTCCAGGTCCCTTCACGCTAGTGCTCAAACTCAAGAACGCAGCCTGCATAGCGCCAGCAACGAACGCAGGCGCGCGCACGCTCGGCATCCGCATTCCAAAGCACTGGATCGCTGGAATCGCCAAAAAAACTCGAACGCCAGTCGTTACGACGAGCGTAAACAAGGCGGGCGCGCCGCCAGCGCGAACGCTCGCGGAAATAAAAAAGGTTATTGGAAAAAACAAAGGAGTTGACTTGATTGTTTTCGAGGGAGTGCTTGCCGGCAAGCCTAGCCGCGTAATCGACTACAGCAAAAACCGAGCCGAGATAATTCGTTGAACGAACTTATTTCTTCCACGAAATCGCTTGAACTGGGCAAACGTCAATCGCGCGTTGCACGCATTCTTCGCCGTCGCCCGAACCAAATACTTCGCTTTTTCCGTCGCCGCCGATTCGAAAAGTTTTTGGGCAAAGAGAAGCGCACGCGCCGCAACCAATGCAAGATTTCTTTTCGACGACTAGAGTTTTAGCCATGAGTTAGTCCACCTCTTCGCCTCGTTGAAAGAACGAGGAAACGAGTTTTAACGCAAACTGTTTAAAAAATATTTCTAACCAGCAAGCGACTGCGTTGTTTTCCGCGCCGGCTTTCGCAGTGAGTTCGCATTGGTTTTGGCGTTGCCCGAACCAGCAACGGCGGCGCCACTTGCATCACTAAAGATTGCGTTGGCGCCGCTCGAGCCAATCGCGCTGCTCGCGTCTTTAACGCCTCCTTCGCTGCTCCAGTCCACTCGCTTGAATTTCGGGGCGAGTGTTGGGTCGCCGAGCATGAAATACGCTCCGCGGTAATGCAAGTAAGCAGGGTCGGCGTAAAGGCGTTCGTTCAACTCGCCAAGAGTAGGGTTCGCGGGCGTTCCTTGCGTCAAAAACTTTAAGGCACTCAACTCAATGTCGAACAATTCCAAGCACGCTTGCACTGCACCGTGGTAAGCGATTGCGCCGCGGCGCAGCATCCGCCAACCGAAAGTGTCTTGCTTGTAACCGTCGTAATCGTTGGTGCCGCAAGAGTTCGCAAACCCCCACGTCAAGTCAAGCCAAGGCAACTCGAAGTAGTAAAAACCGCCGTAAGCACCTGAACCGTGCCCGCTGAAAGTGTAAAAACCGCGGCGAGACAAAACCGAGGCGTTCACACGCGGTTCATTAGAGCAAGGCGGCAAATTGCCGCGGCTAGTGAAACACTTCGTTGAATAGCCGCTCGCGGCCGTTTTCAAGGCGATTTGCTGCGCGTAAACATCCGGGTAAAGCACTTCAGGCGCTCCTGCCTTCGCTACTCCGCTCGCTGCTTCCCCGCCGTAAACGCGGTTTATCAACGCGTTAAAAAAAACCGAGCGGGCAACGAGACTTGAAACGTCGGAAACCGTTGCACCGGACACTAAACCCGTAAGCAAGCGCTGGCGCGAGGCGGTCGCGTAACCATACTGGGCTGCAACGCGGTTTCCGCCGAAGTTGTAGTACACTGTTACGACTTCAGGCGACGCGGCGACAGTCAAGTACTGCGGGACGCGTCCGCGCTCCCAAAACAAGCGGTCTAAAGCCACAGCAATTTCCGCGCGCACGAAATCAAAGTTTTCGTTAGGTGAAGCGCTCGGGGAAGGAGCGTGGCTCAAAATAATCACTTCTTTTTTCGCCGCTGCAAGAAAAGGAGCTGCAAGCGAGTGTTCGCCCATCAACTTGCGCACGATTCCACCTCCGCGTTCGGGAGTCAATTCTTCTCCTTCAAGAAAAACGCTTTTATCTCGCGGGTGCACGAGCACTACGCGGCGCGTGTTCGTGCGCGCCACGTACTCCTCTTGTACTTCTTGAACGCTCAAGCGCTCGATTGCGCCAGCGGCTGCCTCCAACGCGGGATAGTAACTTTCAGGGCAACTCTCGCCAGAACAACCGTTGGCTCCATCCGCTGATGAAACGAAGAAAACGTTTTTGCCTTTCAAAGAATCGACTACGCCACGCATTCCACTCACGAATACGAGTGGCGCGTTGATGAGTGAAGCCCACTCGCTTGCGACGAGCGCGCCAGCATAATCATAGTAATCAACTGCCACAACGTCGTCGTAACGCCGCCAAAACGACGTGAAGTCGCTAGGCTGAATTCGCCGAATCTCGCTCGCCTTCAAGCCAGCGCCGTTAGGACGAGCTGCAGTCAACAGTGAAGTTAATTGCGTTGGTGCCGAACCAACTAGCGTCAAGCGTTTAGCGACTGGCACGGCGTCGCCACTCCAATACTGTTGCATGAATTGAATCACGCCATCAGCGTCGAAATTCGAGCCTTCTTGGTGGAAAACAAGCGAAGGAAAAGCGATGACTGAAGCGAACGAGTCTCCACCGCCTGCCGCGGCGTCGGCGGCGCCGCCGACCTTGTTTTGCGTTGAAGGCGTCCACGTAGTGACTGGAACGAGGCTCAACACGCTGCGCCAGTCAGTGTTCGAAATCAGGAAGACTTCGTTTTGCGCGTACTTCGACTCGTCCTTCTCGTTCGCGAAACTTGGTTCAATGGCAAGAGCACAAGCGAAAGAAGCGAAAGCAACTGCAAAATAAAAAACCAAAGCCAAGAAAACTAATGCGAGTGTATTCGGTAAAAAACGCGAGTGCACGCGCGTTTTCAATACCTCCACAAACAACCCTCTTTAAGCGCAACCTTTCTTTAAGCATTATTAGTGGTTGGTGCGGTTATTTAAAACCAAAAGAAAAACAAAACGAAAAAAACCAGAACTCGCGGTTAACGCCAAAACACTTCAACGTCGTCCGTCCTCTCGTACGGCCGAATAGACAACGCCGAGTAATTTTTCGTCGCCGCTTTGCGTTCGAGTATTCCGAGCCACGCTATCATGGCTGCGTTGTCGACGAGCAAATCGTTAGGCGGAACGAATAAGCGCGCGCCACGTTCTTCACACATTATTCGCGCTTTCTCTTGAAGAATTTTAGAGCACGCCACGCCGCCGCCGAGCAGCAATTCATCTTTCGCGCAGTGCGCGAGCGCTCTCTCAGCGACTTCGACAAGCATCGCGAATACGACTTCTTGAAGCGAGTAAGCGAGCTGCGCGTTAGAGTAACGCCCGCTGTCCGCTAACTGCTTGGCTTTAGTGAGAATCCCAGAGAAAGCCAAATCCATGCCCTTCACGGTGTAAGGAAGCGGCACAAAGTCGCTCGCAGCGCACTGAAAATAGAGTTGTTGCAGTTTCGGCCCGCCTGGAAAACCAAGCCCGAGGTGGCGAGCGAACTTGTCGAGGAGATTTCCCACTCCAACGTCGAGAGTCTCGCCGAAAACCCTGTAACGCCCGCCTTCGAAAGCAATTACTTGAGTGTTCGCGCCGCTTGCGTAAAGCAACACGGGGTCTCTGGCTTTAGTAACGAGGCAGCCTATTTCGAGGTGAGCAATGCAGTGATTTACTCCAACCACGGGTAGTTTGTGTCGGCGCCCGATTTCTCGAACTGCGTCTAGCCCGACTTGCAAACAATTTCCTATTCCTGGGCCTTGAGAAAAAGAAACTAGTGAAACGCTAGACCAGTCAACGCCTGCTTTGTTCAACGCGGTGGAAACAACCGCGTCTTTGCCCGCCTGCAAAAATTTCGCTACTTCGCGCGGAATAATTCCAGCGCCGTCGCTCGAAAAAACGATTTTCTCGTTCGACAAAACCGCGCCGCCGCTCGACACGACGCTCGCACCGAAAGTGTGCGCGGTGCTTTCTATGCCGAGGCAAAGAAAAGTCTGTTTCATGGAAAGAATTTAAGCCGAACACTAATTAAATTAGGCTCATGCGGAAGCAAAAGCAAACAATTATCGGCGGCGGAGCCGAAGCAATCATCTACCGCGAGGGACCGCGCGTGATAAAGCACCGGCCACACAAGAGTTACCGCCACCCACAAATCGATAAAGAGTTTCGCGAGTCGCGCACGCGCCGCGAAGCACGCGTTTTGCAAAAAGCCAAGCAAATCGGGTTGTGCGTACCAAGAGTCTTGAGAATGAAGGAAAGCGAAGGCATTCTTGAAATAGAGCACGTCCGCGGAATCAAAGCCAGAGACTTGTTGGAGGATTCAAAGGTTTCAATGAAGCGCAAACTAGCGGTTTGCAAAGAAATCGGTAGAGGAGTGGCGTTGTTGCACACGCACGGAATAGTGCACGGCGACTTGACGACGAGCAACTTCATCGTCACGCGCGCTGGACAAGACGAGCGCGTTTGCTTCATTGACTTCGGACTTTCTTTCCATTCGGATAGAATCGAGGATAAAGCGGTTGACCTTCATCTTTTTAAGCGCGCGCTTGAAAGCAAGCACTGGAGGCGCGCTGACGCGTTTTTCGCCGCAGCAGTGGAAGGCTACAAGGAAAACTGCGCGCAAGCGAAAGAAATTTTAGCGAGGCTCAGCGTCGTAGAAACGCGAGGGCGTTACAAGCAGAAGGGCAGCAGCTAGTGAATCGGCGGCGGCGTAAAGCGAGAAATGCTACAGGGCTCGCGCTGGCTGGTAGCACGCTAATTGAAACTAAAAAAGAGGTTTGAACTGCTGAAACGCCGACTCGCAACTCGATTCGCTTGGAAACCGCGCTGTGCTCTTGGTAAATAAAATTAAGCAGCGCGAGAGGCGTAGCGCACTGCGTCAAGCAACCGCGTAATGCAGTGCAAGGATTATCGTGAATGCGTTGAACGCGGCGTGGCTGAGAACGCAGGTGTTCAAGTCGCAGCGCTTGCGGAACTCTAGCCCGATGACGACTGACAAGAAGAACGCGGCAATTATTTCCGAAATCGATCCATAAGAGTAATGCAGTCCAGCGAAGATCGCGCTTGACAATAGAACGCCGATTCGCTTTTGCAGATACCCCCTGAAAAAAACTTCTTCTGCGGCTGGCGCGATTGCGATTGCGACGAACAAGTTTTCAGGCGGCTGGCTGCGTACTACAGAGACTACCTTGTCTGAATCCATTAAGCCGAGTGCGTTCAAGGCGAGCGAAAGCGCAACGAGCAAAAAAAACATTTTCGCGAAAAGCGCGGTGGCGCGGCGCAGCGAATTTATCGGAGTAGCGTTAACGGACAAGGCGTCGACGAACTCGCGCGGCTTGCGTTTTCCTTCAAGCCAAAGCAACGCTGCGGTTAGCGCGAGCAATAGAAAAGGAAAGACGCTGACTCTCAAGAAAAGCACGGTGAAACAATGGCGGCAAAGCAATTAAAAACACTTGCCTTTCGATTGCCTTACACTCATTTTTTCTCCATGTAGCCGCACTTGCCGCAACTGCGCCGGTCCGCGTGCTCGGCAAGCCCTACTCCAGGCCCGCACTTCGGGCAGTACTTGCGTGGCTTGAAAGGCTTTGTTTTCACTGGTTTTTTCGGCGTTGCAGGCTTTTTTTCTTCAACCAAAGACAGTCACCAACTCGCTTTCTTCTTTCGGCGCGTAAGACGCCACTTGAACAAACGAGTTTTCCCTATTTCTCTGCTCCTTTCTCTTTTTCTCCTTTCTTTTCCTTCTTCTCGCTCTTACCCGTTCCGCGGCTGAGAATCCACGCCGGCTCGAATTTCTTTAAAAATTCAGGCGAATCGTAAACGCGCGCGAAAACTACGGCAGAACGGCGACCGAACGCGTGCTGGATTTTGCGCACAACGATTTGCGCCGCTGGTGCGCCGAGCTTCTCGCTCAGTTCAGCGAGAACCTCGCTTCGGCGCGGCGTTGCTCCCGCGAACGCGATTTCTATGATTGCTTCCTTGCGGTGAAACAACTTGTTTTCTTTTTGCTCCACGATTTTCAAATCCATGCGCGTCCTTCCTTTATTGATTAAAATTAAAATTACTTGATTTTGAGAGCGTACTTTCCAGGAGAAGCTGCGCCAATTGCCTTGCCTACCTCACCGTTTGGGTCGGTGACGATTATGTAGCCCTCCCAACTGCGAGTTAGTTGCGATTCCTTGCAAACCGGGCAAACATCGCCAGAAACGATTAGCCGGCACTTGCGGCACGCTTTTTCAGTCAAAGCAAACGCCTCCTCGTTTTTCAGTTACTTGTTTTTTACTTACTCTCTCCGCGCACTCTGCTCCTTCTCTTCTCTCGCCTCAACTTCAACCGCCGCTGTTTCCTTTTTTTCTTCTTTTTCGCGCTTGCGCTTCGGCGACTCACGCACTTTACCGAGGCCTTCAGGGCGCATAGTCAAAGCGATTTTGCTGTTGGGAATACTGTCTTTCAAACTAACGGTGGCAATCTTTGCTCGAACGCAGTTTCCGCGCTTGATGTTTTTCTTGCTGTCTCGCGCGCTGAGAATTCCTTGTTTTTTGTCGAAACTCAAAAACTCGTTCGCTACTTGCGAGATGTGCACTAAACCGTCTATCGGCCCAAGCCGCACGAACGCGCCGAACTCCACGATTTCAGTGACTTCTCCTTCAACGACTTCGTTTACTTGCGGCGCGAACACGAGTGCGTCGAACTCGACGTCGAAGTACGCTGCACCGTCTCCGTGAATGACTTTGCCGTCGGACTTGATTCTCGCGTTTTGAATGCTCACGATTACTCCGTG
>JAVYMB010000041.1:0-6775 GCA_038740145.1 Candidatus Norongarragalinales archaeon
TTCACTTGAGTTGTTTGGAGAGTCCGCCTTCTTCCGTGAGTTTTACTTCAACGATTTGCGAGCCGCCGCGCCCCATGCTGACGCCGACGAGTGCTTGCGCTGCCTTGTAAACGTTTTCATTGTGAGTCACCACGATGAACTGCGTGGTTCTAGAAAGTTTCTTGAGGAGTTCAGCGAGTTTGACGGAGTTACATTGGTCTAGCGCCGCGTCAGCCTCGTCGAGAACGTAAACGCTGGACGGGTTGCACGCCTGCAGTGCAAACAAAAACAATAGCGCGACGAATGACTTTTCGCCTCCACTCATCAACTCTAAGTACTTGATTTGCTTGGACTCCAACTGTGCTTTAATCGTGAGCCCGCCTTCGAACGGCGCTTCAGGGTTTTCGAGGACGAGCGAACCCTCGCCAGCGAAAACGTGTTTGAACAAGCGCTTGAAGTTTTCGTTCACCGCGTGAAACGCAGTCATAAACGTCTCTTTTTTCTTGCTCTCGACTTCCGCGATTATTGAAAGCACGGCTTGCCGTTCGTTCGCGAGTTGCTCGATTCGTTGTTTTTGCTCCGCGAGTTCGCCGGCGCGCCTGGCGTAGTCCTCTATTGCTTTAAGGTTGATAGTGCCGAGCGCAGCGATTTGCTCTTCAGTAATTTTTAGTTGCGCTGCAAGTTCAGGCTTGTCGCCAGAATTTTTGCCTTCAAGCAACGGGATTTCGCGAAAAGGCTCGAAATCAGCTTTCAAGTCGCCGAGCCGCGTTTCAACTATACCTTTGCGAACGCGCGCCTCGTTTTCGCTGCGCGAAATTTTTTCTAAGGCGAACTGCAACCTGCCTTTCTCGTCACCGATTTCGCGTATTTCTTCGTCTATTTCATCGCGCGCTGCAAACAAGTCTTCAAGCGCGCTCGCGATTTGCTTTTGCTCGCGCGTTTTTTCTTCGAGTTCCGCGCGCGCAACGCGAATTTCGTCGCTCGCCGCGGCAAGCGCTTCGCGCAAAGCACGCTCTTCTTCCTCGACTGCGGCGAGCTCGTTGCTCGCTTTTTCAAGTGCTCGATCGTAAACTTCTTTTCGTGAACGCATTGCTTTCGCGTCCGCTTCCTTGCGCGAAAGTTCGATTCGTAGTTCGGCGAGTTTATGCTCGCGTTCTTTGATGCTTGAACCGAAGCGTTCTTCTTTTTCAACGTCCATCAGTTGCTTTGCTTCCACAACAACGATGTTGAGCTCGGAAATACGGCGCACGATGCTTGCGCGCTCTTCTTCCGCGCGGGCAATTGCATCGTCGCACGCATTGATTTCTTTTTCAAGTACTTTGAGCGCCGCGCGCAAATCCGTTTTTTTTCGCAGCGCTTCTTCTTCAGCGCGGTTCACGTGCTGTACTTGCAGTTCGAGCGTCTTGAGTTTGAGTTCGCTTTCAGCAGCGCGACGACGCGCTTCACGAAGTTCGCCCCTCGTTTTTTCCAAAGCGGCGAGTTTATCGCGTTTTTCGCGTTCCGCGTCGTCGCGCTTTTCACTCCATTCCTTGAGTTCGCGCGCCTCTAGAAAAGGGTTCGCTTTAGGCGTAAGAAATCCGCCGCTTACTAGCCCGCTCGCCTCAAAGAGTTCGCCTTCGCGAGTGACGAGGCGTGCTTCGCCTACTAGGCGTTCTCCGATGCTGAAGTTTTCCACGACAAGAGTGCCGCCGCACGCGAACGCCACCGCGCGCTCGAACCGCTCGTCGTACTCGAGAAAGTCTTTGACTTCGCCTTCGACGCCAGCGCGTTTAAGCAGTGCGCGATCGATTTTGGGTGGTGCCGCGATTTGCCGCAATGGAATGAATGAGGCGTGCCCCGCCTTTGTTTGCTTTAGAAACTCGATGCAGCGTCCCGCGGTGGCGACGTCGTCTACGACTACGTAATTCAACCGGTTGCCGAGGGCGACTGCGATTGGCAGCGCGTGTCGTGACGAGTAACTGCAAATTTCCGCGATGGTTCCGTGAACGCCTTTAACGCTTTTCTGGAGTTCACGCAGGGCTTCCGCTGTTTTTGAACTGGATTCGCCTACTGTACGGAGTAAGGCTTCTTTGTCGGCGATTCGACGCTGCGCCGCGAGAATCAAGTCGTTGAGCGCTTCGATTCGCTTGTCTAACTCGCTTTCTCGCGCCGCGAGTTTTTCCGCTTCGCCTTGCGCCGCCGCGAGTTTCTTGCGTTCCTCGTTCGCCTCCGCCTCGAGCTCGCGACGCTTCGCGGCGTAATCCTCGATTCCTTCTCCAGTGCGCAACCTATCGAATTCTTTTTGCTTGAGGTTCTTGACTTCCTGTTGCTTGCCGATTTCCGCTTGCAACGCCGCAAGGCGAGTCTTGCATTCAAGAATTTCCGCTTGCGCTTTGTCAAGAGTTTCACGAGCGCGTTTGAAGGACTGCGAAAACGATTCGCTTTCCTTGTTCAACGCCGCGACAGCGGCGGCTTCCACGTCGACGACGCGCTTCACGGCTTCGAATTCGTCGATGAGTTGCTTGAGTTGCGCGTCTGCGGCGCGCGCTTCGTCTTCCGCGATGCGCTTGTCCCTCCGCAGTTCTGCGGCGCGCGCCTCTGCTTTTGCCAGCGCTTCCTTTCGCGCGGCCACCGCGACTTCTCCTTGTTTTATTTTTATCGTGAGTTCTTCGATTCGGCGCTGCAACTCTTCCGCTCGCCCGCTCGTCCGCTCAGCGATTTTCTTGTTGATTTCATCAAGCCGTGCATGCTCGGCGGCGATTCGGTCGTCTCGCGCCGCTATTTCTTTTTGCAACGCCGCCGCCTTGTTTTGCGAATCCAGCAACAAGTCTACTGCCGCTTCGAATTCTTTTTCCAACTCCGACAATTCGAGCCAAAGGAGTGTTGCTTTGAGTCGCTTGCGGCGCTCGTCGAGCGCCACGAATTTTTCCGCATTGCGTTTGTCTTGCTCGAGTTCCTTGAGGTAGCCTTCGCGCTCTGCGCTCAGCACGCGCGCCTCGCGCAAGCGCGCTTCGACTTTGTCTAGTTCGCCTAGCGCTTCCGTCTTCTTTTGCTCGTATTCTGCGACGTTAGCGATGAAGTCTATGAGCGCCCTGCGGTCTTTCGAATTCATTTCAACGATGCGCTGGACTTCGCCTTGCTTTATCACGTTGTGCAGCGTGATGCGGTTGGCGGCGAGGAAGTCGTCGACGGCGTACTTCTTGACGCGCTTTCCATTCAGCCAGTATTTCGCTTTGCCGTCGCGGCGAATAGCGCGGCGGATTTCAGTCGTTTTTCCAGCAGCGTCTTCAAGAAATACGCTGACTTCCGCATAAGGATTTGCCGCGTGAATCAAGTCGCTGGTTCGCTTGACGCGCATCGCTTTGAGTGACGACTCGCCGAAGGCGAACAACAAGGAGTCAATCAAGTTCGTTTTTCCGCTGCCGTTTGGGCCGACTAGCGAAACAAAGCCCGGCTCAAGCAAAACAGTTGCATTCGCGAACGACTTAAAATTTTTGAGGACTATTTTTTTGATGTACACGCGGCGCTCGCTCCCTCGCTTGACTCGGCGGGTTGAATGGTTGAATTAAACGAACTTGAAAATAATGCGCCACAGTATTTTAAGTATTTGCGTGCGCGAAAGGAAAAGCGTAACGTTGAGAATAGGAAGTCAGCAACCAGAAACTTCGAGCACGACGCGGTCGCCCGCGCGCACAAAACCGATTACTCCAACCGGCACTCCGGCGAGCGCGTCCTCTATTTCCTTGTAAAGCATTGCCCCGACGTCTATGCGCATAACGAACCACCTTTCTCTTTTTTCCGAGCCGAAGGCGAGAAGGAGAGCGCCTTGCGGCGCCCTCAAAACACAAAACTCCACTTCACGATTCACGATTTTCGCGAATTCCCTTCAGGCGGGCTGGCACGGTTATAGCCGCGCGAAAGCCTAATGCTTTCGAAAAAGGCGATTTAAAAATGCGGCGCGGCACGTTGGTTCCAGTGAAAAAAACTTCCAGTAATCAAAAAAAGCGAGAAAAAAAGCGAATCAGGATGGGAAATAGTGCTCTTCGAGCCTGGCCAGCGTCTTCGCCAACCTTTGCTTGTAACGGTGTTCGCGATGCGTGCTGTCAGGCAAAGCGTTTACCCGCTTCTTGAATTCTTCTAAGCATTGCCGATATTTATCTTCTAATGGTTGGGCCGAGTGTTTTTCAGCGTAGCTTTGCAAAGACAAACTGAAGTTTTGAATGAGGTGAGGCAGTGTATCGAAGTGATGTCCGATCTTGAAGCCACGTAGTTTCGCGAATTTAGATAAACCACCTACACCGAACCAGCCGTCCCAACTCCACATTCTCGCGATCATTGGAAGCGCGCCTTTCCGCAGCAATTCCTTGACGACTGCATAGTGAAAAGGATTGGTTATGTTTTGCATACGTACAAATCCGTTTGCTTTTCTTAAACTTGTTTGGTAATCGGCTTCAGTAGCGAAACCGTGTGAAGCCAGTTCGCTGCGCTCCTCTTCCAAATCAACGACTCGCACGACTGCCTTACCAAGTTTTTGCCCGTCAACGAGTTTTTCTTGCACGGCTCTTTCCTTTGTTACTAGAACAGTCGAGCCCCACGGCAAAACAAGTTTACCAAAACCGAAGGTGTCTACTGGATTAAAGTTGTACACCCAATTCGCCACGCTTTGCAGCGGAACCATAACGACTACGCTTTTGGAATCCCAGTTGCCGTAAGCGTGCGAGCCGACTAAGCTATTCAAAGAAAAGTGAATCGAGTCGCGTGCGATTCCCTGCTCGAATTCTCCCATCGGCTTTATAACTCCGTTCTTTGGAATGTGGTCGGTGGCATGCACCAAAACCAACTGGTTTTCTAGCGCCTTCAAAACTTCCAGCGAAGCAATGAACCGTTCGTTTCTAAAATCGTTCAGCGTCGTGCGAACACCCGTACTCAAACCCAGCCTCGCCAATTTAGTCAAAAGGTTTTCTTGTCTTCTTCCGAGAATAACAGAGGGAGGAATGCCGAAGACGCAGTTGCGCAAGTGATTCCACAAAGCGCTATTCCGAGCTTTGCGTTCGAGTATCTCGTTGCGTTGTTGCTTTACGCTAGCAGACCGTGAAGTCAGAGGGTAAAAACGCGAAAGCTCTTTATTTACGCTGTGAGGATCAAGCATGCCTGGCGTTACTACGCGGCGCACTCGCGCGAGCAACTCATCTAGCTGGTTACCTCGCTTACCGACTCGAAAAACGCGTAACGCGACGGGCAAAGCGTTGTGAAAACGGTCCACAAAACCCTTTCTAACGCCGCCAGCATAATACTCTGCTTCCGCAACTAGGCGTGCAAAATCATGGCCTTCCGCTGCAGAGGCTTTGTACGCTTTGTGCAAAACTCTCGCTAAAACTGAAACATCTTCCGGCTTGGTGAGCAGCCGGCTCAACCGCTTGAACTGGAACTCAACAGCGGGCGAAATATTTTTTTTCGCGAGACGCAACAGGAGGTGTTGCGCTTCAACGCGCTGCAGTCCACCAAACGGAATCGCTGCAGACAAATCCAACACGCGTTGGAAAGGCACTTGTCTAGCAAGCGCTTCCTTTTCGAGATTACGCCGCGCATAACGAGCTTTAAAAAGTTCGATTGGACCGACCGCCATTTGTTATCGCTTTATTATTGCTTATTGCTTGCGCTCGCTTATAAAATTTTTCAAGGTTACGAGCCAAAACAGACAAGACAATTTTTACAGGATTTCCTTCAAATTTATGCTGCTTGCCTCGAGTTTTTCGAGGGCGGCGCGAGAGCGCTTCAAGTGCTCTTGAATTTCCGCGGTTTGCTGCGGCGTAAGGTGCTTAAACCTGCCTTGGATTTTCAGGTATTCTTCAACTGGCTGCAGTTCGGGTTTTTGCGAGAACGAGAAAACACCGTCGCGAATTTCGTAGAGGTTCCACATTCCCGTGCGAACAGCGAGGCGCGCGACTTCCAACGTCTTGCTTTTGTCGAAGCCCCAACCGAGTTGGCAAGGCGCGTGAACCACGATTAGGCGGAAGCCATGCAGTGTTTTCGCGAATTCGAGCTTGCGTTTCAAGTCGTAATAAAAGCCGATGCTAGCAGTCGCAGAATAAGGCACGCCGTGCGCTGCGGCGATGAACGCAAGGTTTTTCTTCCATTCGGTTTTTCCAGCGATTTCGCGAGGGCTCGTCGTCGTGCTCGCGTGAAACGGCGTGGCGCCGCTGCGTTGCACGCCTGTATTCATATATGCTTCATTGTCGTAAACGATTGCTATAAAGTCTTCGTTGCGTTCCATCGCGCCGCTCAAGGCGCCGAAGCCAATGTCGTAAGCGCAGCCGTCGCCCATAATCGCGGCGACAACGCCTTTCTTGCCGAGTTGCTTCAAGCCGCGCGTTACTCCGCTTGCAACCGCTGGCGTGTTTTGAAAAAGCGAGTGAATCAGTGGAACGGCGAACTGGCTCGTGGGAAACCGCGTCGCGAAAATTTCAGTGCAACTCGTGGCGAGGCAAACGATGCTTTCGCTTCCAAGTGCGTCGGTAATCATGCGCATCGCAATCGCGGGCCCGCAACCAGCGCACGCAGTGTGTCCTTTCAGGAACAAATTTTTATTTTGAAGTGCTTGAGTTTGCGCAGTCGAAATAACAGGCATTTTGCAATCAACCTTTATTTCAAGAAGTAGTAAATTTCGTTGCCGTGTTTTAAAAAGCCTTGCGAAGAAAGCAGAAGGGAAAAGGAAGAGGACTGGGTGGCTAGAGAGAGTTGTTTTCGAGAAAAGCGATTTAAATCCAGCACACGCAAAGTAATAGCCTTTTTTTGGCTATAAACGCTAGAAAACTAT
>JAVYMB010000042.1:0-6489 GCA_038740145.1 Candidatus Norongarragalinales archaeon
GAAGTAACTCCCGCTGCGAGCAACGCGGCGAACAATGCAGGCAATCCAAGCAACAAAATACCGTCTGCCCCACCAAAAATAAGCAGCCCGCTGACGCTAATGCTTCCGTAAAGCGCGCGGTTCGCGATTCCAGCTAGGAAACAAGAAGCGATTAAATAAGTCAGCGTCCTTCTAGGACTCGGAACACGGAAAAAAAACTTAGTCGTGCCAACGGCTTTTCGTTTTTGCTCTTCGATTCCAGGCAAAACAACCCACCATTAAAGCGACGGTATTTAACCCAGCGCGCATTAAAAACCTGTTTGGTGAAGTGGCGTGGCAAAAATTTGCCCTAAATGCGGCGCGCGAGAAGGCACCGACAAGCTTTTTCTCGGCGCTTTTTGCGCTGACTGCTACGCGGAAACACACGCTTACTCGCTCGCCTCGCTTCCAAAACGAATAACCGCGCGCCGCTGTGCGAAATGCAAGCGGGTGCGCGTGAGAGGCGAGTGGCGTGCTGCTCGCGACGAAGACATTGTCATTGACGCGTTGCGCTCACCCAACGAAATCACCAGCGCTGAAGCGAAAATCGACGCTGACGGAAAAAAAGCCAGCGTAAGCGCGGTGGTGGAAATAGATGGACACCGCGTGCCCGCTCGCGCGAGCGCGCGTTTCGAAACTAAACGCGTTCAGTGCGCGGAATGCGCGGCGCGCGCAAGCGGCTACCATGAAGCCGTGATTCAACTCCGCGGCGACGGGAGCGCTGCCGCCAACAAGAAAATCGAAGAGTTGGCGCGCCGCATCGCGCGCCGCGTCGAGCGCGATTCCTTTGTTTCAAGCGCGGTCAAGCAAAAATTCGGCGTTGATCTTCTCGTCGGCGGAAAGCGAGCTGCAGTTGAGGCGCTCAACGCGCTTGGACTCGATTTCACGACTGAGTATAAAGCGTTGGGCGTGACGAGGGACGGGCGCAGGGCTGTGCGTGCGACAATGCTCGTGAGAATTTGAGTTTTTTTGGTTCAGCGAAGTTATTTTTTAAGAATGTTTTTCAGGACTTTGAAGTCGTTTTCGTTCATAACAAACTCGCTTTCTTCTTTGTTCCCGAAAATATCGTAGTATTGCAGTGAAACTCGGCACTTGTTTAAGGCGCAACCTCCCTTGCGCGCGAGCCCAACAACGTAAGTGCGCTTTATTGTGCGTCCTGCGCCTAGGCGCAAGTGAATATCTTCCGCGCCGATTTCAAGCGAGCCGCGCTGCTCCTCGTTTGCACTAGATATTTTAAACGTCTTTACTCCAATCGCTTCTCGTTGTTTTGACTCGTTCTTGAAAACCGGCATTTTTCAATCACCTTCGCAAATTGCAATCGCCAAGAAAACACTTAAAGAAAAATAGTTTTACGCAATCGATTTTAAAAATGATTGGCGTCAAGCAAAAAACAAGAAGTTAAAAGAAGAGGAGAAAAAGAGAAGGAGAAAAAGCGAATAGCCCTTCAAGTTCGCTTGCGCTTTACGATTTTCACGTTCGCTGGTGTGAGAAGAATTTTGTCTTCGTCGATGCGCGCAATGTCGCCGTTCAAGCCGACTGCAAAGCCGCGCAGTTGGCTTATCGCCGTCTTTAGTTTCGCTGGGTTTCGCGCGAGTGGCGCGATGTTGAGTAGAATAATGTTTTTTTGCTTTAGCTCTTCTTCGACGATGTTCAAGTCGCTTTCGCTTTGTAGGGAGACGGGCTTGACGTAAAAGTCAGCCGCCTTGTGCAAAATATCTACTTCTTCTGCCTCGGCAGCACTCATAAATTCTTCAATGTCCATTTCGCGGGTTATACCGAGTGCTTTGCTCAAGTTCCTAAATACGCCCATTCTCGAATCACCTTTTTTCGATGGTTTCCAGTTTTTTAAATCAGTTTTCGAACGCTGTTTTAAACGCGGTTATTACTACAAGCAAATGGTTTTTAAAACCTTTTCTAACCCGCGCCGACTCTTGAACGAACTTAAAACCGTGCGCGGCAACGTGAAAACGCAAAAAAGCGGCGCACCAAAACATATAAATGCTTTTCCCGCAAAATTTTTAAAGTTAGCTTGACGCTTTAAACTTTGCTTCAGTCTTTCAAACAAGCTTTTTTTTCTCCTTTTTTCCTTCAAGCGGCGCTGCAGCGTTTTTACTGCGTTGGACGGTGGGTTGAGTTTGGCGGGCGTCTCTTTTAAAGAATTGACTGCGCCTGAGTCGCTCGTGTTCCGCGACAAGAGCGTGTTGTCGCCTCACTACGTTCCAGAAACGCTTCTCAATCGTGAGCGCGAAATTCGCGCCCTCATGCAAGCTCTGGCGCCAGCGCTTTCGCACAAGAAGCCGAGCAACGTCTTCTTATACGGAAAAACAGGGAGCGGCAAGACTGCTTGCACTCGCTATGTTCTGCACAAGCTTGAGGAAGAAAAAGTGCCTGGCGTTTTCAGCGTTTACATGAATTGCCGGATTTACGACTCGCGGTACAAAGTTCTGCAAAAAACAATAACTAGTTTTTGTCCGGACTTCGCGAAAACAGGTTATTCCTTCGCAGTTCTTTACGAGAAACTCCTCGACTGGATTGAAGCCGCTGGAGGCGGGGGAGGCGAAGCAAAGCTAAGCAACGCTGGCGAGCTTGCCGTGCCTGGAAAACAAGTTGTCTTAGCGTTAGACGAAATCGATATGGTTCGCGACCTCGACAACCTTGTCTACACCCTCACTCGCGTAAACGACGACTTGAAGTGCGGTGGACTCAGCGTAATCGGCATAAGCAACAAAGTCGGCTTCAAGCAACGCCTTGAAGCGCGCAGCAAGTCTTCTCTTTGCGAGCAAGAACTCGTTTTTCAATCTTACAACGCGCGGCAACTCCAAGAAATATTGCGGCAACGCGCTCGCCTTGCATTCAAACAAGGGGTTGTTGAGGAAAGCGCGCTCAACCTCGCAGCAGCGATCGCCGCCAGCGAAAACGGCGACGCTCGCTACGCTTTATCGCTGCTTCTGCGCGCCGGCGAACTCGCTGAAACGCGGCGGTCGTCGACGCCGCGCGTTACAGACAAGGAAGTCGAGGCGAGCCGCCGCGCTGCGGATGAAGACAAGGCTTTCGAGGTAATGAACACGCTGCCAGTCCACCAGCAACTCTTGCTTTACGCGATTGCAAGCATCGCGGAAGATGTGAGTTACAAAAAACTAGTCGATGAAGGCGGAGAAAAACTGTATTTCAGCGGCGAGGTTTACGAGCGTTACGCTCGCGCCGCGCGCAAGTTCGGCCGCGACCCTCGCACGAGTCGTTGGTATCGAGAGTATTTACACGACCTCGAAAACCTCGGTCTCGTCAACACAGTGGAAAGCGGTAAAGGCGTGCGCGGGCACACGACGCTCATCAAACTCGCTTACGAGCCAGCGAAAGTTCGGCGCGTGCTCGAAAAAACTTTGAGCGCTGCAGGCGAATCGACGGAGTAACGCTGAAATAAAGCAAGCGCCCTGGGCAAGATTCGAACTTGCGACCTTCTGATTACAGTCCGTTTCGCGTTTTTCGAACGGCTAACAGTATCGCCTCTCACTCGAGAACAGACGCTCTGCCGTCCAGCAACTCGATTCGCTTTTTTTCCGAATCAAGCCGAAACTGAGCTACCAGGGCGCGTTATTAATTTGGCTGCAGCGTTTTTTAAAGCTTCATTAGTTTGAGGTTGAAGCGTTCGTCAGCCACGCGTTTTATCGCGCGCGTCGGAAAAACGAATAGTTCGCAAGTAACGCTGGTGACGAGGCGCAAGACGTGCCCGCCGACTGCAGTAAAGTCGCGTCCAGCGATGACGCTGTGCAAGTGCGGGCCGAGTTCGCTCACGCTTCCCGAAAGCGAGGCGATTTCTAAGTCGCCTTCCAGTGTTTTCTTCCAGTATTGCTTGCGGCGTACATCGAAGACGCCGAGCGTCGCTTGCTTCGCCGCGCCGATGCCAGTAACGAATCCGCCTTTTATTTTGCGTGCCGCGCAAAACTTTTTAAGCGACTCGACGACTTCTTCGCCGGGCTCGAATTTGATGATGAAACAATTTTTTTCTTTTCGGAACTTCAAGACTAACCGCCTTGAGAGGTTAAAGCACAGGAATTAAAAGAGTTTGCGGCGTAATTGCGCGTTATGTACGGCGTATTCGGCGACATCACGCTGATAGTGCTTGGCTTGGTCGTCATCGCTCACATCGGTACGCGCCTTGTGCGCGTCCTCAACTCGTTGAGTTTGCATGCGCGAATGCCGAAATTCGTTTTATCCTTCATAATAATGGGGCTGGGCACTAGCCTTCCAGACTTGTTCATCGCTTTTTTTGGCGCGAGCACTGGACAAATGCCTCTCGTCGTTGGGACAGTCATTGGTTCAAACATCGTGATTTTGACGTTGATAATAGGAACTGTTGCTTTTTTCAAGAACGGTATTCGCGTCCGCGAGAAAACGGTTCTCGAGAATTTCGGGTGGCTTTTCTTCGTCATCGCGATTCCCTTCTTTTTGCTATTAGACGGAAAACTCGTTTGGTATGAAGGCGTGATTTTAATCGTTGTCTACTTGATGTATGTTTACACCATCGCCGAACAAGAACACATGCACTTGTTCAGGACGCGCTCAGTGCAAACCGAGCTAACGCTCGGCGAAGAAGTACCGCGCGTTTCTTACTACCGAGAGCACGCCTTGTTAGTTCAAACAAGCAAGGCAGTGGCGTTTATCGGAGTGCTTTTGCTCGCTGCTAAGTTCGTAGTAGACAAAGCGATTGCTTTAAGCGCGGCTTTCGGCGTCCCGCCCTTACTCATCGGAATCACTGTCGTCGCATTCGGCTCAACCCTTCCAGAACTCGGGCTTAACTTGAGTGCGTTGAAAGCGCGCGAAGAAGAAATCATTTGGGGCGACTTGATTGGTTCATTCGTCGTCGAACTCTCCCTAGTCCTCGGCGTAGGCGCAGTGTGCGGGTTTTTCGCTGCAAACCATTCTTTTCCGTTCCTTCAAGCGGCAGTCGGTTACGCTTTCATGGCGATTTCTTTTATCTTAGTATACTTTTTCGCGTTGACGCGTAAAGAACTCACTAAAAGTCAAGGGCTTGCCTTAATGCTTCTATACGTGGTTTTCGTTAGCCTGCAAATCGATTTCGCACTCCTCGGCGGAAGCATAGGTTTGTTCAACGCTGCAGGTGGATAAAAATATTTTTAAGTTCTTGACGTTAAACTCAATCGGGTGATTTTGGAAATGACTAAGAACATCGCCATAAACGGCTTTGGACGCATTGGGCGTTGTTTTTTGCGTGCCGCGCTTCAAGACGCCTCTTTCGTAAAAGAGTTCGAAATAGTCGGCATCAACGACTTGACCGACACAAAGACGCTTGCATACCTGCTTCACTACGACTCCGTTCACGGCGTTTTCGAGAAAAGCGTTGTAGCGAAAGAGAAATCGCTCGTCGTTGACGGCAGCGAAATTCCGGTTTTCGCAGAAAAAGAACCATCGGCGCTACCGTGGGGAAAACTCGGAGTAGACGTTGTTCTCGAAAGCACTGGACGCTTTACCGACAAGGAAAACGCCGCGAAACACCTCGCTGCTGGCGCGAAAAAAGTTTTAATCAGCGCGCCGGCGAAAGGTGATGTTGACGCTACGATAGTGCCTGGAGTCAACCATGACGTCTTGAAGCCAGAACACAAGATTGTTTCAATGGCGTCGTGCACGACGAATTGCCTCGCGCCGATTGCGAAAGTATTACACGACGCGTTTAGCATAAAGCGCGGGTTTATGACTACGATTCACGCTTACACTAACGACCAACAACTCCTTGACTTGCCTCACAAAGATTTGCGGCGCGCTCGCGCTGCCGCGCTCAGTATTATTCCCACGACCACGGGCGCCGCGAAGGCCATTGGACTCGTGATTCCCGCGCTCAAGGGAAAACTCGACGGGCTCGCTGTGCGAGTGCCAACGCCTGACGGCTCGCTTACAGACTTGGTTGTAGACTGCGAAGCGCAGCCTTCAATCGAGGAAGTCAACGCGGCGGTGCGCAAGGCAGCGAGTGGAGCGCTGAAAGGCGTGATTCAGTATTGTGAAGATCCAGTCGTTAGTGTGGACGTAATTGGAAATCCTTACCCCAGCATTTTTGACGCTCAAAGCACCTACTGCAATGGTTCGCTCGTGAAAACGCTTTCTTGGTACGACAACGAGTGGGGTTACGCAGTGCAGTTGACGCGCGCGATGCGGTTGCTTTGCAAGTGAATCAAAGTAAAAAAGAGAGTATTCACTTCAACGCTTCGATTTTCTTGACGACGTCTTCAAGCTTGAGTTGCGTGACGAGCAGCGGGATTCCCTCGTTTTCCGCGATTCGCAAGGCGAGTTTGTCCACCTTGTCAGGCGCCAAGTCGTGCAGAACCACGATCGCCGGCTTGATTGGCGCGATTCGAACTGCAACCATTGGGCTTCGCCCCGTCGTCGTTTGAGTGAACAACAACGCTCGCTGGTTCGTCGTCGAATATATTTTAACGAAATTTTCGTAAGGCAGTTCAA
>JAVYMB010000043.1:0-6481 GCA_038740145.1 Candidatus Norongarragalinales archaeon
CCACGTCGTGCTCAAAGTATTTTTTTTCACCTCGAAAACCATTTACGTAAAACGCGGCGAACAAGTCTCCGCTTTCCCCGTGAATAACCTTGTTTCCGCGAAGCGTACAGCGCAGTGAATCTTGCAGCGTTAAGCCAATGTCCGAACCGCGCACCACGTTGTTGGTTAAAACGCATTCTTCCGCGTTTAACGCTAAAACGCCTCCAAGTCCACCTGCAACGAAACAATTGGAAACAGAAACGCGCGAAACACGGCGCGTATAGCCAATCCTCACTCCGCCAGCATCTGGCGACAATCTAATTTCGTGTCCGTCGCAGTCGAATGAAACGTCGTCTGCAGTCACGTCAACGCACACTTGTTGCCCCCCATAAGTAAGGTTTTGCGTGAGCACCACGCGCGCGCCAGGCACGGAAGCTTTTTGCGTGCAGTCCACGCACGAATTACAGTAAACAGTATCCGCCGCGGTAGGAGTAGTGAAAGCCGCGGAGTGCGCTGGAAACTCGCCTGCGGCAACAGTTAAAGTCGACGCTAGTAGTACGACAAGCAACAACGCCAGCAGTTGAATTTTATTCGTCAACAATCTTTTACTTAGTGCATCGAACTGCTTTTAAACTAGTCGTGTTTCGAGCTATGCAACAGTGTTTTGGCGCGAGAAAACAAGATTGTTTTAACGAGTTAGCGTGCGTTTTTCCTCTGAGAAAAGCTTTAAAACCCCTTCGGCGTAATTCCCGAACCGAATTTTACCTCGAAAACACTACGCGAAAAGCTTGTTTTTCGAGCGTGAAGGAGGGAAAAAAGCATGGCAAGGAAACCATTCGGCGGCCTAGTCATTGACTTCGGCCCCGTAAAGAACGTGACGCTCGGAGAAGTGTACGGCTCCGGGAAACTCACGCCCAGCGAGGCGACGAAAAAGTTTTGGGCGTTCATCAAGCGCAAGGGCTTGATGAAGAAGTAAATTTTCGCAAGCGTTAAAGCCGGTTTAACCGCCGGCTTTCCCTTTTATTTTTTCTAATTTTTTCTACGCTTAATTTTTTTGTTTCTCGTTTTCAGCCACTGCTCTTTAAAGAAAGGCAGCGTCAGTGTGGAAAGCAGGAAAGCAATGGATGGAATCACAGCGTTCAACCACGGTTGTGGAACTGCAATCGCTTGAAGATAAAACCCAACCGCAAGGTAAGTGAATACGGCGAGCAGCACTCGCCGCGTCCAACTCGTTTCCCACGCTTTGTCCGCTTCAACGCGCGCGTTGCGCGCTTCAATCCGCGCCACACGCTTTTCCAACGACGTTTTCATGAAACTGCTTTTTTTACTTCTTTAGTTTGATGGCTTCTATTCCCGGCAGTGTTTCACCGCATAAGAACGCGAGCAACGCGCCGCCGGCGGTGCTCAAGTGCCCAATGCACTTCTTGTTGACGCTAAATTTTTCGACAGCGTCGGCGGTATTGCCGCCGCCTAGGAGTGAAAACGCTTTGCTTGACTCGATTGCTTTGAGCACGAGGCGGGTTCCGAGTTCGAACGCTGTTTCTTCATAACGGCCCACTGGTCCCTTGAAGTAAACTGTTTTCGCTTGCTTGATTTCGCTCGCAAACGCCGCGGCGGTTTTACTGCCGATGTCGAAAATGCGCTCGTTTCCCTTCAAGTCTTCCGCGCGCGCTTCAACGCGAATTCCGTCCTTGTCAGCGAAAGCAAAATCTATTGGCAGCAACAGTTTGTCTGCGTGATTGGCGACGAGCACTTGCATTTCCGGCAAGAGTTTTGAAAATCCTTTTTCGTCAAGCCACTCGCGCTTTGCGCCCAAGCTTTTTCCTGAAGCGATGAGTGCGAGTTCGCCAATCACTCCGCCCAAGAGGATTTTGTCCGCTGCGCCGCTTGCCAGCGCGTACTTGAAAATCTTGAAGCAATCGTCAGGCTTCCCGCCTCCTAAAACGTAAACCACTGGACGTGCTGGATTCACCGTCGCGCGCTGCAACGCATTCAATTCTTTTTCGAGGGCGCGTCCAGCGAACGAAGGAAGCAACGCAGGCAGTCCTACGACGCTCGTTTGCGCCCGGTGTGAAACGCTGAACGCATCGTTGACGAAAGCGTTCGCCGTGCTAGCAAGTCGCTTCGCCATCAGGGTTTTAGCCCAATCCTTTTCGATTGTTTCTTCTGCGTAAAACCGAGTGTTTTCAAGCAACAAGATTTTGCCGTTCTTGAGTTTAGATATCGCAGCGAGCGCAACCGCGCCGTAAAGATCAGGAACAAACTTGACTTTCTTTTTAACCGCCTTGCTCAACAAAACAGCGTGTTGCTCGAGGCTCGTGAAGTCCTCGTCGCCTGCCCTGCCTTGGTGCGCTAGAACGACGACTCGCGCTCCACGCTTCACTAATTCGCGAATCGTTTGCGCGCACTCCGTGAAGCGTGGCCCCGGCTGGGGTACGCCGTCTTTAACCGGCGAGTTGATGTCGACGCGCACGAGAACGACTTTTCCTTCAGGCGCGCTCAAGTCGTCAAGCGTCTGAAAAGTTTTCTCCAAAACAACCACCTTCAAAAACGCTATTAAGCGCGGTTGACAAACGCAGTTGATTTAATGCAGCCGCGCTTAAAATCGTTGCGTGGCTCGTTGCGTTGCGCCTTTTCGCAAAGGATTTTTAAGCGCAACTACAGAATAATAACTTTCTTTAAATTCTTTAACTATAAGGATTATAATGTCCTTGAACTCGAGTCGGCTTGATTCAATTGTTTCTTGGTGTTTCTCTTGACGGACAACGCGAAATACAACGAGAAAGTCGAACAAATCGTTGCTTTCCTCGACGACTTGATTCGCGACAACAGCGTTCCCCGCAACGTGCGAGCCACGCTCGCCTTCGCGCGCGACAAGTTGACTGAGCAGAGCGAGGAACTCGTGACGCGAGTCAGCAGCGCGGTTTACGCGCTAGACGAAGTCAGCAACGACATCAACATTCCGATGCACGCTCGCACAATGGTTTGGAATATTCTCAGCGAACTCGAAGCCCTTAAACAACAAGTCATAAGTGGCTGAATTCAAGAAGAGGCGCACTGTTCGCCTCACCAAAAAAATTATTAAGCCGCAGCGCTTTGGTTTTCCTCGCTTTTTTCGTCACCGCTTCAATAAAAGCGGTTTGGTGGGGATAAGCACGAATGAAGAAGACGTTCGCCGCCTAATTTTGTCAAGCGAACTATTGCCGGAAAACGAAGCCATCAAGTGCATAGCGCAACGCAGCGACGCCGAGGAAGTTGTGCGGCGCGCGATTGACTGCGCCAAGCGGCGCGGCGAATGGTTGTTGACGCACTCCATCGTTGACGAGGTTTTGAGTGCGATTGCGACCGAGCGCAAGGCAGTCGAAGTAGTCGCCGAACCCAAGGCGGGATTCGACGCGCCGGCACGCAAGTTGAAGGCGTTAGTTGAAGTCAGAGAATTTGCGGAAAAGAAAACCGAGGGAAAACTTGAAGACTTCGTGGCGTACTTTCGCGACCGTTACTCTCGAGTTTCCGAGTTGCTGCGCGGACGCATTTCTGAAACCGCGTTGACGACGATTGCGGCGCTTAAAGAAACGGCGCAAGGCGACCGTGAACTCAAGCGCGTGATCGGAATCGTGTTCGACAAGAAGGAAACTAAGAACGGACACGTTCTTTTTGAAATCGAAGACTCGAGCTCGGCGGGAACGCTGAAGTGCCTTGCGCCGAAGAATAGTGCAGTGCGCGCAACCGCGAACTCGCTTCTCTTGGATGAAGTCGTGGCAGTGGACGGTTTTTTGAGCGGTGGCTTGTTCATCGCGAACGACATCGTTTGGCCTGAAACACCAATTCGCAAGCGCCGCACGACGAACGAAGACGTCAGCATTGCGTTCATTTCCGACCTTCACGTTGGAAGCAAATACTTTTTGCACGAACAATTCCAGCGCTTCCTGCGTTTTCTTAATGGCGAGGGAAGCGATGAAGAACGCGAACTCGCGGGAACCATCAAGTATGTAAGCGTGGCTGGCGATTGCTGCGACGGAATCGGCGTTTACCCTGGCCAAGAAAAGCAACTCGTAACGAAAGACATCTTTATGCAGTACGAGATTTTTGCGGAATTCATGAAAAACATTCCTGAGTGGATTGAAGTAATCATCGCTCCCGGCAACCACGACGCTGTTCACGCCGCGGAACCGCAGCCGCCGCTCCCAAAAGAATTCGTTAAGGAATTGGCTGACAAGCCGAACGTGCACCTCGTGTCAAACCCGGCTTCCGTCAACATTCACGGCTTCCGTCTATTGATTTACCACGGCGCTTCGATGCACGGAATTTTCTCATCAATTCCAGGGCTGGGCAGCGCAGACCAAAACCCTGAAAACGCCGCTAAAAAAATGCTTACTTCCCGACTCCTCAACCCGATTTACGGCGACGAACCGCGCGTCGTTGGAGAACGCGACGCCCTAGTGATTGACGAAGTCCCCGACTTTTTCCACTTAGGCGAGTCGCACAAGACGAGTTGCGCTGACTACAACGGCACCATGATAATAAACTCGGGGACTTGGCAAGACAAAACAGATTACCAAATACGCCTGGGGCACGCGCCAACGCCTTGCTTAGTGCCGCTTTACAACCTGCGGTCGGGACAACTAAAAATCTTGAATTTCGAGAAAGAAAAAATAATTTTTTGAGTGGGATTGAGTGGAAAAATGCCTGCTTGCAGCGCGCGAATACAAAAATACTTTGATTTTCTCACTAAAGCAGTAGCCAGCGCGTTCGAGACAGCGCAACAAGCGCGAAGCCTCGGCTTAGACCCAGCGCCTAACGTCGAGGTTTTGCTAGCCGCCGACGTTGCAGCTCGAGTCGAGGGGCTCGTTGGACCGAAAGGCGTCGCAAAACGGATTCGCGAGTTGCTGCGGGAGTGCAAGCGAGAAGAAGCGGTTTTTGCTATCGCGCGCGAAATCATGGAAAAAAAATTTGTTGAAGGGGATAAACCCGAACCAACGCAAGAAGAATTAATCGAGCAAGCGATTCGCACTGGGCTGGCGCTTTACACTGAAGGCGTGGTGAGCGCGCCCATTGAAGGCGTTTCGCGAGTTCGCGTTCGCCGCAACCCTGACGGCAGCAGGTATCTCGCGATTTACTTCGCTGGCCCAATTCGCGGCGCTGGCGGAACCGGGCAAGCAATGACGCTGGTGCTCGGTGATTACTGCAGGCGCATCGCTGGAATCGAAAACTACCGCCCAACCGGCGATGAACTCGACCGCTTCGCCGAGGAAGTAAATCTTTACGCGGTGCGCACTCGCGCAGGACAATACACTCCAAGCGAAGAAGAAGTGCGGCACGTTGCTGCGAATTGCCCGGTTTGCATTGACGGAGAACCTACGGAGGACTATGAAGTAAGCGTCAAGCGAAACTTGCCGACGGTTGAGACGAACAAGGTGCGCGGTGGAGTTTGCCTCGTAATCGGTGAAGGCGTCTGCCTTAAAGCAGCTAAAATCCTTCAAATCACGAAGCGCGCGGAACTCGACGGGCGTTGGCTCGAAAAACTCATTAAAGTCGCGAAGAAAAGCGAGGCCCGACTTGAGATTAAGCCCGTAGAAAAATACATTGACGAAATCGTCGGCGGGCGCCCAGTGTTTTCTTACCCGATGCGTGCAGGCGGCTTTCGCTTGCGTTACGGACGCACTCGCTTTACTGGAATTCAAGCGAAGGCGATTCACCCGGCCGCAATGACGCTTCTCGACGATTTTCCTGCGTTCGGCACCCAGCTGAAAACCGAGCGCCCAGGCAAAGCGTGCGTCGCAACGCCTTGCTCTGAAATTGACGGGCCAGTAGTGCTCTTCAACGATGGGGGCGTGCAGCGAATTGAAACCGTCGAAGAAGCGCTGCAAGCGCGCCACCGCATCAAGGAAATCTTGTTTCTCGGTGATTTGCTAGTCGCTGTCGGCGACTTTATTCAAACCAATCATCCGCTCGCGCCAAGTCCGTGGTGCGAAGACTGGTTTGCCTCGGAACTCGCCGCGAAAGGAATTAAAAAAACGCGCGCCGAATTACGCGCGATTTCTTACGGTGAAGCCCGCGAGTTGACTAAGAAGGGTTTTGCGCTTGCGCCAAAATTCGTTTTCCCTTGGCACGACGTCACAGTAGCCGAACTCGACTTGCTCGCGCAGTGGCTCGCGCAAGCCAAACTCGAGTACGAGTGGTTCGACTTCAAGCGAGCGCGCGTGCCGCTCACAAGAGAACTCGGAAAGCAATCGACTGAAGCCTTGAACGCCAAACGCATTCTTGAAGTCTTGCTCGTGCCCCACCGAGTTGAAGCAGGAAGCAGCGAAGTTTTAATTGAAAAAGATTGGGCGCTCGCCTTGTTCGAATCGCTCGCGCTAATAGAAAACAAGAAGGCGAGCAAAGCGAAGTTCGACGCGGTACTTGCGGAATTCCGCGCGAAAAACGAAAAAGCGGACGAGCGCGATGCGCTTGAACTCGTCCGCATGCTTGCGCCGTTCGAAGTGCGTGCAAAGGCGCCGCT
>JAVYMB010000044.1:0-6124 GCA_038740145.1 Candidatus Norongarragalinales archaeon
GTTCTCTTCAGAGGTTAAAGAGGTGTTTTGCACTTGGTCGACCGAATTTTCGGGCAAATGAGCGACTTGAAAGTCGGGAAATACGTTGTTGCCGACAACCACCCCTGCAGAGTTGTTAGCGTCGACAAAAGCAAGCCCGGCAAGCACGGCGCCGCAAAGATGAGCGTCGTGTGCATCTCAATTTTCGACGGTAGCAAGCACTCTATCATGAAGCCGAGCGATGCTGACGTCGAGATTCCAATCGTCGAGCGAAAGCGAGCACAAGTCGTTAGTGTGAGTGCAAGCGGCGACGCCGCACAATTAATGGACTTGAGTTCTTACGAGACGTTTGACGTAAGCGTGCCGGACGAAATGCGTGCTGAAATGGAAGTCGGTAAAGAAATAGAATACATTGAAGTAATGGGGCGCAGGCTACTCACTCGCGTTTACGAAGGCGAATAAGCGCGAAACTCAAAACCCCATTGCTTTAAGCAGGACGCCGAGGACGAGGAACAACAGCACTGCGTTGATTACGAGGTTTAAGTAAGCCACTGCTTTGATTTCGAATACTTTGTCTTCAACGATCTTGTCTGTTTTTTCCTCCCAGTCCTTGAACTTGCGAAAGTCGGCGCGCAGTCCGTCAAGCTTCGAGTCTAGCACTTCAAAAGCGTCTGAAACATCGGCCTTCACCGTATCCTCAACCTCCTTTTTACTGCCTTCCAACCGCCTTAAATACTTAAAAGGAAACGTGCAGCCCCTTCATTCCACTAAAACAAATTATTTTTTAACCCCTTCAAGTCAAAGTATAATCCCGCGCAGCATTAAAAACGCTTCTAAACAACTAATTGTTTGAAAAACGGTGGGAGGCGGCTAAATTGCCTGGCGAGTTAGTGGCGGTTTTCCAAGACTTTTTCAGCGAGAGCACGCGCAAGAACGCGCTTCTTGAACTAGCTGCTACTTTCCCGGAAAAACGAAGCATTGCAATAGAATTCTCTGAACTCGAGCGCTTCGATCCCAAAGTCGCCGACGCGTTGCTTGCGCATCCAGACGACGTAACTCGCGACGCGGAGACTGCAGTCGCGGAATTGTCGCTGCCTACTCCAACCAACGCGAAGTTCACGCCGCACGTCCGATTTCACTCGCTTCCCGACTCGGCGGTCGTGGAAGTCAAGGAGTTGGGAGCTGCACATTTAAACAAACTCTCGCGCGTTGAAGGCGCAGTGTCGTGGATTACTGAAATAAAGCCGTTGATGAAGACGGCGTTGTGGGAGTGCTTGCACTGCGGCGCGACTACGAAAACCGTCACGCAAAAAACCGTCGTCGCTGAACCAGTTAGTTGCAGGTGTGGGCACGGAGGACGCGAAAACTTCCGCTTGCTCGAGCAAAGCAGCGACTTCATAAACATTCAACGCGCTGGAATGCAGGAAGCCGTAGAGAAAATGAAGGGAAGCGCGCCCGCGTCGCGAATCGAGTTATGGCTTGAAGACGACTTAGTCAACGCGTTAAACCCCGGCGACAAAGTTTGGATTACGGGCGTGCTGCGCCTCAAGCAACAAAAAAGTATCAAGGGACGTTCAAGCGTTTACGACAAGTTTCTAGACGTCATGCACATTCAGAAGGTAGAGCGCGAATTCGAGGAAATCACGATTTCGAAAGAAGAGGAGACGAAGATTCGCGAGCTCGCTCGCGACCCACGCATTTACGACAAAATAAGGAACAGCATCGCGCCAAGCATGTATGGCTATGATGAATTAAAGCAAGCGATTGCCTTTCAATTGTTCGGTGGAACGCCGGGCAAAATAATGCCTGACGGTAAGAGGTGTAGGAGCGACGTTCACGTTTTGTTAATCGGCGATCCAGGTGTTGGAAAAAGCATGCTTCTCGAAAGCGTTTCGCGTCTAGCGCCGAAAAACATTTTCGTTAGCGGTGGAGGCGCAAGCGGAGTTGGAATGACTGCGAGCGCGGAACGCGACGCTGACGGCGAAGGATGGATTCTCAAGGCTGGCGCGATGGTTCTCGCTAACGGCGGAATGGCGATTATAGACGAATTCGACAAAATGTCGGATGAAGACCGCGGCTTGATGCACGAGGCTATGGAACAACAAGTCGTAAGCATAGCGAAAGCTGGAATCGTAACGCGTTTTAAAGCGCGAACCGCCATTCTCGCAGCGGCAAACCCGAAACTCGGGCGCTTTGATCCAAATCGTCCTCCAAGCGAGCAATTCGCCTTGAGTCCAGCGCTGATGTCGCGCTTCGACTTGATTTTCGCAGTCAAAGATTTTCCTGACGAAGCGCGCGACCGCGGACTCGTCGGACACGTTCTCGCAAGCCACAAACTCGCGAGTGAAAAACGCGCGCCTGAACCAGGAAGCCCGATAAACCCAGAAATTCCTCCAGAATTATTGCGAAAATACATCGCGTTCGCGCGCAAAAACATTTTCCCCATACTCACGGAAGAAGCAATGCGGAAAATCGAGGACTACTACATTGAGCTCCGCAAACTCGGCGAAAAACAAGGAAACGTTCCAGTTACGCCTCGGCAACTCGATGCGGTGATTCGCTTGAGCGAAGCAAGCGCGAAAATCAGGCTCAGTGACAAAGTGGAAGTCGCGGATGCAGAGCGCGCGATTGCGATCAACAAGTTCGTGCTTCAAGAAATCTTTGTAGACAAGGAGACGGGTAGAATCGACAGCGACGTAATCAACATAGGACAACCGAAAAGCAAAGTCGACAAGATGCGCTCGCTCCTCGGAATAATCAACGAACTCGAAAAACAAACAGACCTTGTAGCAATTGAAGACGTTTTCCGCGAAGCGGCGCAATACGGAATGGACGAAGTGTACGTCCGTCAACTCCTCGAAACTCTTGAACGCCAAGGAGACTTATACAGACCCAAGGCAGGGCACGTGAGGAGCGCAAGGCGACGCGAATGGTAAAGCACACGCTAATTATTTTTTACTTCAACCAGCGGCTTCGCCAAACCTACTAATGAAAACAACGCGTAGAGCAACAACGCTGAGCCGAACCCGACGATAAGGCAAGGCGCTAGCACGAACCACGCAGTACGGCTACCGGCTAAAAACCAGTAAAAGAAAAAGAAAACTAGGAACGAAAAAAGAAAAAACTTGAAGCCGATGGCGTAGCCATTACGCTTGAAAGCGAAGCTAGTGTGAGGCGAGCGCTTCTTTGGAGTCAAACCTAGATTCCGCACGCTCAGCCTAGCCGCCGGCGTTTCACGCAAAAGCGTTCACCCGAGAATTTATCCGAACAAGGCAGCCAAACCTTCAGCTGCTTCGGCTTCCTTCTCGGCTTCACTCTTTTCTTCCTTTTTTTCTTCCTTCTTGGCTTCGCCAGCCGCAGGCGTTGCTCCCACAGCCGCCGGCACTGCCGTTGCTTGCTTCACTGCTTCAGCAATATCGACTCCTTCAAGCGCGGCAACAACTGCTTTCAGTTTTGCGGGTTCTTCACTCGCGCCAGCAGCATTCAAGACTTTCGCGAGGTTTTCCTCCGTTATCTTTTGCCCCGCAGAATGCAGGAGCAAAACGGCGTACGCGTCCTTCATTTTTCCTCACCTTGCCAAACAAAGTATTTAAACGAACATCACTAGAGTTGTTGTAGTTGACCCGCTGCCTCCGCGGGCTTTGCTTCCTCGTTTTTTTCTTTCAGTCCTTCGGTTTTCGGCGCCTTTGATTTCACGATAGCGTCGATTGCATTCGCTTCCCTCGCTGCTTTCGCGAGTATGAGCGGCGCGCTTTGATCGTTGTAGATTTCAGCGAAAACGCATAAGTTTAAAGCTTGCCGCGCGGCTTGCACTAAGTCAGATTTAAACGCCTCCTCGTCGACGTTGAGAACGCTTTCTTCGTAAAGCGTTCCGCAGTCCCAAACTGCTGCGATTCGCAGCATTAACTCCATGGGCTCGATTCCAAGTTTCGCGAGAATGCTTGCGACTGGCGCAGAAATGGGTTCGCCTTTCTTCGCTACGACTGCATCGCGTTGAATAACGATTTTCGGTCCTTGAATGCGCGCGTCAATCTTCGCTTGCTTGAGTTCCGTCAGCACTGGGCCAGGCGCGAGGTTCGTTTCGCCCGCTGGAACGACGATGTCGTGAGGAGCGAGTTGTCCTGCTTTCGCGATTGTCTTCGACTTCGCTTGCTTGAACAACTTGTAGAGACGAAAAGCGTCGAGTTCAGTGACGAGGAGAACGGTGCCGTTGCAGAAATACTTTTCAAGTTGCTTTGCTTCCGGCTTGGCTTGCTCAAGCGCGCGGCGCAAAAGCGTTTGCCGCGCAAACAAAAACTTGACTTTGTCACGCGTTTTTTTCTTTATCGCGCCGTACTGTTTTCCCGGCAAGTAAGCGTTGCTCGCGACGGCGATGACGCTCGCCGCTCGAAGCGTTTCCGCCATTTTCTTTACGAGCGCTTGCTTTTCCTTCTTAGACAAAACCATGCGCTAAACACTTTGAAAAACTTGGTTTTGAGTTGCTTGCACTTCTTTTTTAACTTGCTTGGCCCCCACACGCGCCGGCGCACCCATCGTAGTCTTCACGAAAACGCTCTTTATTTTCGGCTCCGGAATTTTTTTGAGTACTGCTTCAACGACGGCGAAAGCGTTTTCAACAATTTGCTCTTGAGGCATAGACTCGTTTCCAACCAAGCAGTGCACGCAAGGCAAGAATTTTCCTTTGCTTTTAAGCGAAATCGTGCGGCGCGAACGCTCAAACAATTCTTTGAGATTCACTCCAGGCGGAATAGGGCGTGGATTGCGGTTGTGAGCCGACAAAAACGATCCCAGCACCTTGCCTACTTGCGCCATCAACTTGGGCTCGCTTAAAATAAAGTAGTCGGCAAGCGTTTCGCGTTTTAGCTTGTCGCCAGCGTAAGAAGCGAGTTCACTGCTTGCTATTACCAAGTCGGCGCCTGCTTTTTGGCACTCGCTCGCGAGAACGCCATCAGCGAAAACCGCGATTTTAACTGCTTTCGGCGGGTAAGGCAAAACAACGTCGATATTAAGCCTATTCTCTGGCTTTGAAAAAGCTACGTCTCTAAAATTGAAGGCTAAATCCACTGACTGCGTGAATTTGCGCTTGCCTTTCCCGTCAGCCAACGCTAAAGCCACTGCTTCAGCAACGCTTTTCTTGTCGAGAACCAATACGCAACGCCTTGATTTAAAGAAAAAAACTTGTTTTTCTCGGCGCTCTAAAGCGAAGGGACTCTTTAACGAGTCAATCCCTCCTGCGCAACGCACAAAGCACGCGTGCAGTTCGAGCGGGAAAAACAGGAACAATATTTTTGCTGAAACGCCTTTTTAAAGGCGTGTGTTAAGCGGCTACAACACTGCTTTCAAACGCTCGTTGACTTCGCGCCAATCTACTATGTTCCAAAAAGCGTCGACGAACTTTGCGCGCTCGTTCTTGTAATCAAGGTAGTAAGCGTGTTCCCAAACGTCGAGGACGAGCAGCAACGCGGCGCCAGGCGCGAAATTAACGTTGTGCTTCTCGACTTGCATGATTATAGGGCGCTTCGTCATTTTGCCGTAAGTCAGCACAGCCCAACCAGAGCCTTCAACGCTCACCGCGGTTTTCGCGAACTCGGTTTTGAACCGCTCGAAACTACCGAACTCGTTTTTCAGCGCATCGCCGATCGCGCCGTCTGGAATCCCGCCGCCTCCTTTGTCTGCAGGCGCCATGTTTTCCCAGAAAAGCGAGTGAAGCACGTGCCCGCCGCTGTTGAACGCTAGTTCTTTCGCGATTGCTTTGAAATCCAAGTCTGCGCCGCTTGCGCGCGCCGCGTCAATCTTGTCGTAAATCGCGTTCGCCGCGTTCACGTAAGCCGCGTGGTGCTTCTGGTGGTGAAGCGTTAGTTGTTGTTCTGAAATGAACGGCGCGAGCTCGCCGTAACCGTAACGCAGTTCAGGCAAAACATACTTACCGCCAACCATTTTCTCGCGCCTATTTTTGCAGAACCATGTTTCGCCCGCAGCAAACAAGCGTTCCCTTCCCTGCTTCGAGGACTCGCACGACGTTACCGCAGATTTCGCAACGATAAACTTGTCCAACTGAAGTCAACAATAAACGCCTTCAAGAAACTCAGTATTCCTCGCACTTGAGTTGATAGAATCCGCGGGCGTGGTCGCAACTCGGGCATTT
>JAVYMB010000045.1:0-6094 GCA_038740145.1 Candidatus Norongarragalinales archaeon
GGAAGACTAACGCACGGAATCGACGAGGAAAAAGAACTCAAGAAGGGCAACTTGGCGGTTGCGGTGTCGCTTGCAGCGATTATTTACGGCACTGCACTAGTAGTCAGCAACGGCTTGCCGCGATTTTAAGCCTTAAACCGCCACGCAACCTCGTTTCACTCTTTTTTTTCTCTTCTTTCTTTTACTCGTTTTTTCATTTTTTCCAACAGCGAGCAACCGCAAGCAGTTAATAATAGCTTGGCGTTGTTTTCGCCGTGTCCAACAATTTTTTTGGTTCGCGCGCCGCAAGGGCGGCGGAGCGCAAGGACTTCGTAGTACTCGACGGCGACAAACTCGTTGAATTCACGGTGCGCGAGCGCGAAGGCGTGCGCGGAATAACGCTTTCTGTAAACCACTCGCGCGGGCTCGTGGCGACGAT
This sequence comes from Candidatus Norongarragalinales archaeon, assembly GCA_038740145.1. Lineage (GTDB taxonomy): Archaea > Micrarchaeota > Micrarchaeia > Norongarragalinales > Norongarragalinaceae > CAITNU01. The sequence goes on from JAVYMB010000045.1 coordinate 419, forward strand.
TCCGCCTCGCACTCCGCCAGGCGAGCTCACTGCTTTCCTGCTGAAAAAAGAAAAGTGGATTCTCGCGAAACTCGATTATTACGCGAATTTCCCGAAGCCAAGTCGCTTCGATGCACTCGCGGAGGCAGGCGAGGCGCGCGTTCGTTTTCTCGGAGTGGATTACGCGCTTGAAGTGAAACCTTGTGATCCGCCGCGACTGAAAACTGTTTTTGACGAAAAAAAAGGCGTCGTAACGGTTTTCGCGCCTTCGCCGCGCGTGGTGCGGCGCGCGCTCGCGTCGTGGTATCGAAAGCAAGCCGAGCGCGTTTTCGCAGCGAGAGTCGCTCTCTATGCAGGCGAAATGGGTTTGCGAGCTAGGCGCGTTTTCATTCGAAGCCAACGCACCGCGTTCGGCACTTGCAGCGCGTTGCACAACTTGAGTTTCAACTGGCGCCTCGTGCTCGCTCCCCTCGACGTTGTGGATTACGTTGTTGTTCATGAACTAGCTCACTTGCGTGAACTCAACCACTCGAAAGAGTTTTGGCGCCTCGTGCAACGTTACTGTCCGAATTACCGTGAAAAGCGCAAGTGGCTGCGCGAGCACGAGCGCGAACTCGCGTTTTAACGCAGCTCGGCTTAATCGTTGTGTTCAGCAAAGCGTTTAAACGCCAGCGTTCAAAAAACCTCTTTAACTTTTTTGTTTTCCGAGGCGCTGGACGTGCATCGCATAATTCAAGCTTTTTGGAACCGGCCGCAGCGAAGCGGTTTGCCGACTATTCAATTCAATAGGGTGGATTGGAGTCGCGGCGTAGTTTCTTTGCGCGGATTCGGCTTGTTTCCAACTCACTTGCTGCGCAAAGGCAAGCCAACTCAAAAAGGTTTAGAAGAGGTTCGCAAGCAGTTGGAAACTTGTTTAGGGAAAAACTATTCAGTGCACGTGAGAATCGCGGAAAAAACAGACTTATACTTGCCTCCGAATCTTCCTGAGATTGAATTGCCTTTAACGCCACCTCAATTTAGCGTCGTGGTGAGCACGAAAATGCCGCGAGAGGCGTTCGTCGAAAATATGCGTCGTTTAGATGCCGACGGCTGGATTGCGGCGCGCATTAAGAGAGTAACGCTCGCTTTGAATGAAGTGTTTTTTTTGCAGAAGGCGTTGGCTAATCGCTTTGCCTTGCAGTCCGCGGTTAACGCTCCTCTTGATGCTCCGAGTTTAGGTTGCCGCCGAAGCCGCGCGCGCAAGGTCGAGAAACTCGCGATATCGCTTTTTGGTGAGCGTGCTTTTTTGCTTTTTTCAAGACGTGCAAGGCCTGGAACGCCTTTTGTGGATGTGGAGGTGCACGCTCAACTGGAAGAATTTTTAAAGCGGTTAAGGAATGAAGAGGCGCGCGAAATACTTCGAAAACTTCAGAAGGCCGCGGTAGTCGCCTGCTTGATCAAGAAACCGCCGCGTTGACAGTAAAACGGACCCGCCGGGAAGTTCGGCGCTCTTCGCTTTTTAGTGCTTTGCATTGAAAGCGCAAAAGTGCTTTCGAACCCGGGCCAAGAGCTCTCCACCCACATTTTCGCTTTTAAATTCAGGTGAGTGCGAACGCGGTCCGCAAGCTCTCATACTGTCCAGGCTATACTACGGGTCCAATTAATTGTTTTAAAGCGAGGGTTATAAAAAGTGCTTGATTCAAAACACAATACTCCTTCTTTTTTTCTCGAAGTTAATGAAGGTGGTGCTTTTGAAGTTTTGCGTGAGTTGCGGGCGCGAGACGAACGACTGTGTTTCGTTTCCTTGCCCTGGACGAAAAGGCGAGGAAAAGTGCAAGTGCAAAATCGTTAGGTGCAAGGCGTGCAAGGCGAACAGCGTCAAGTGGGTTTGCAAAGAATGCGGTGCCGCCGGGCCGTGAATCAAAAAAAGTCTTTGCGCGTTCTAGTGTTTGGTTGCTTCGACTTACTGCACCTTGGACACGTCTTTTTTTTTCAACGAGCAAAAAAGTTGGGTGGATTTAACGCAAAACTTTTCGTCGTAGTCGCCAGAGACGCGAATGCGAGACGCGCGAAAGGCAAGACGCCTTTCTTCACCGAGAAAGAACGCGCGGCGTTGCTGCGGAGCTTGCGAGTCGTTGACCGCGTGGTTCTCGGCGGCAAACGCGACTTGTTCGCGGTAATCAAGAAAATAAAGCCCGGCGTGATTGTTTTGGGTTTCGACCAACGCGTAGACGAAAAAAAATTGAAGCGAAAAATAAAAGAGTTTGGTTTGCGGGCGCGCGTGGTTCGCTTGCGCGTCGCTTTCAAGCCGCGGCGGCACAAGAGCGCGCTGCTGGCTAAACGCCTTGGACTGTAAGCGAGGTGCATGTGTTTTGGGCGTGGTTTTGACTCGACTAAAAGTTTTTCCTGCAGAGGAAGCGAACGTTGAAGCGTTGCTCGAGAAAATCAAGGCGATTGAAGGAAACAACTCGGCGAAAATCGAGGACTACGTTTTCGGAACGAAAATCATCGTCGCTTCATTCGTTTGCGAAGACAAGGCGGCAGTTGATTTTGAAGAGCGAGTGCGCGCCGTAGAAGGCGTCAGTGAAGTGCAAGTAGAAGAAGTTGGTTTAATATCTTAGTTGCGTAACGCCTTCGACATGGGCTTCCTAGATTTTTTGTTTTCATTCAAGAAAAAACGAACGCAACCAACTCAGCCTTTCCGCGCTCCAGGAGTTTCGCTTAGTGAACTCGCGCGGCGAGCGGAGGAGGCGAAGCGCCGTGAAATCGAAGCAGCGCTTCCCGAAGCAGACGCGGCTACGCGGCGAATTAAAGAACGCTGGCTTTCACTGCAAAAACGCGCTGCGCAACTCGCTCGCAAGCCGGTTGAGCGCGGAATCGACGGCGAGCGCGTTGCAGAACAGTCCCGCGACGCGTTTGCTCGGCGTGTTGAAGTGTTGTTCAAAACGAATGCTTTCCCCCCTCACGAGTTCGACGCGTTTGTTCGCTTTGCTCGCGAGTTCGAGGAAACACTTCACAAGCTTGCCCGCGCACTTTCCGACAACAAGTATCTCTTTCTTTTTTTCCGTGACGATGCTGAGGAAATCGGGCGCGCAATTAACGAACTCAACGATGAAACACTCGCGCTTAAGCACTCGCTTGACGCCGCCCGCAAGAACAGCGAGCGTTACGCCTTGCTCTTGCGCCGAATAGGCAAGTTGCAGTCGTTGAAGGAAAAAAACGCAGAGTTCGAAAACGCAGTGCGAGCCGCTGAAGAAGAAGTGAAGTGCGCCGAAGAAAAGGAAAAGCAAGCGCTAGTCGAGTTTAACGAGGAAGAAAACCGCGCGCGGCAAGTTAAGGTTGAAATTACGGCTCTAGAAAATGATGCTTGGACTGCGGAAAACGAGGCGGCGCAAATTCTTTCGTCTCTCCAGCGCCCGTTTCGCAAACTCGAAAAACTATTGGAGTACCGCGCATCGCAAAGCGGCGCTGGAGTTGACAAGCGACTCTTGCAAACGCTTCGCGATTACGCGGAAAACAGTGTTTCGGCTTTAGAGAAAGATGAAGGCGCGAAAAACCTTGCTTTCGCGTGCAGTGAACTCGAAAAAAACCTCGCTGACGTTGGATTGGATTTCAAGGAAGCTGAAAAGGCAACTGCTGCAGTTGACGCGGTGCGCAGCGGTAAAATCGCTTCTCTCGCGAGCGTGCGTCGCGAAGCACTCGCCCGCAAAACGCAGAAAAGCGAAGCGCTCGCTCCCCTAGAAAAAGCGAATCGCGTTCTCGAAGAAGCTAGTGCGGCGCGCCGAGAAGCAACGCTTAAGCTCAAGGCCGCTCAAGCGCGCCTCGCTGAAAACGCGGCGGCGATTCGCTGCGAGCGAGACGCGATTGACAAGGCGGCGAACTCGTTGTTCAAACTTTCACTCGCCGAGTAACCCTGCTTGAACGAATTTCTTTCAGCACGCGGCGAATCTCGCGCACGTGCGTTCCCTTCCAGTAAATTTGCGCGCAGCGCTCGTTCGCGCACCGCCAAAACGCCTTGTGCCTCGTGTATACTCGCGGCCAAACTAACGCCTTAACTGTTTTTTTTGCGACGCGTTTGAGGCGCGAGCCGCACTTGGGGCACAACGCTTGCGTTTCGCGTTTCGGGATTTTTATTTCGAGAGTGCGCGCCGCCTCGCGGAATTGCGAACGCAAGTCGTTCGGCTTGATCAAAAAAACGCGGCAGTAATCCCTAGCTTTTTTCGCGAGTTCTTCATCTCGCGTCAAAAGAACCGCGTTTTTATTCGCTGCGAACTTGATGAGTTCGTCGTCATCGCGAATTTTTTCTTCAGGCGCGTAAGCCACGCGCACGCCGACTAAGCGCAGCCAACGGCAGAGTTTGCCGAGCATCGCGTCCGCGACGAACGAAGTTTTCACGACGTCTTTACGCGTCCGGCTGTTTTAAGTTAGCGTTGAACTCTTGTTTGAAATGCATGGAAAACCAACGCTTAACCTTGCGGCTTTTTACTTTTTCTTGGAAGGAAGTTGTGCCAACGCTGTCTAACTTTTGTTGGTTTCGATAACACTTTTCTAGTCCAGTACGCTGCTGGATATTCGCCTTCGCCGCTCACTGCGGTAGTAGTAGGAGTAGCGTTCATTTCTTTCACTAGCTTTTCAAGCAACCCAGAATCCACTTGGTGTAAATACATTCCTGGCGCGTTGTTTTTGGCTGCGATAAGCAGTCCCATTGCGATCAAAGCGAGTCCCGCGCCAGTTTTAGATTGCGTGGCTTTAAAGTAGTGCGAGAAGTGAAATTGCCACGGAAATAGTTTAGGCGCTCGCTTGACTCCCAGAGCTGCTATTTCTTTGCCCCTAGGAAGCTTTGCGCTTAGCCACCAGCGCGGCTCTAAGCGGTTAGCCCCTGGCTTCTCGTAAATATGAAAAATAATTGTCTTGCCCTTGTGGGTTACTCCAACGAATTTTTGTTTAAGTCGGTACTCTCCTAAATTCACGAGTATTTTCTAGTGATAAGCGTTAATAAGATTTGCTCGCCTTAGGCGCTGAGCGTTAAAACAAGTATTTAGCAATCCCAGCTAGCGTTTCTTGGCGCACTGCGTCTGCGTTCGTAGAAAAGCGCGCTGCGCGTATGGATCGGCGTAGGCGCGACGCAACCCCAATTTTGACTGGCTCTTGCAACGCGTTGCGCAGGAATTTTGTAGCGTTCGTTACGCCGCGTTTTTCTTCGACAACGATTCGCCCGTTTTCAACGCGCGGTTTCTTCAACGCTTTCGCGTGCGCTTTCAGGAATCGCTTTACGTCTTCCTCGCGTTCAACAGGCGGACCAAAGATTTTCGTGGTTCGCGGGCGTTCAATGCTTTCAAGTTCAAACAAAATAAACCCTTTGCCGTTTTCCTCGTTAACGAAGTGCGTCGTGCCGCGCACGCGCCACTCGTTTAGCGCGAGTTGTTTTGCCAGCGATCGCGTCGTACGCGCGAGTTGCGGCCACAAAATGTCGTCAACGATTTTTGGCGCTTTGAACTCCAGCAGTAGAAAATCAGTGCCTCGTTTGCGCATCGCCGCGAGGACTTGTTGCTTGGAATGCTTTTTTTTCTTCGGAAAAAACAAGGCTTCGCGCGGGCGTTTCACGAAGTCGCGGGCAAGCAAAATGAATTCGTCTAATGCCGCTTTCGTTACTGCGGCGGCGGCGTTTCGGTTTCGGTCAATCGCGTCGACGAAAACAAGAGGCTCGGAAAACGGCGG
>JAVYMB010000046.1:0-6052 GCA_038740145.1 Candidatus Norongarragalinales archaeon
GCTTTAGCGTGAAGTTCGACAGTCGCGTTGCTTCACTGTTGCTTTGCGGAATCATCAGCGATACGGCTGGCTTCAAAAGCGCTGGCAACGCTACGCTGCGCGCGGCAAACGAACTAGTTTCGTTGGGAGCGGATTACGCAGAGTGCGCGGCGTTGTGCCGTGCCAAACGCGACGCGAGCGAGGCGCTTGCAATAATCAAATGCGTGGCGAGCGCGAGAATCGAGAAGATAGGCGCGAAAAGCGACGTTCTCGTCGCCGTAGCGAACTCGCATTCGCACGAACTCGCTTGCGCAGCTGCACTCGTCGAACTAGGTTGCGACTACGCCTTCATCGCTAACGAGCGCGAAGGCAAAATCAGCGGCGCGAAAAGCGGTGTGGCGCGTGGCAACATCGGCAAAATAATGGAAGCGGCAGGCCGTTTTTTTGGTTCAAGCGGAAGCGGCGGAGGGCACGAGAAAGTCGGCGGCGCACTCGGCGAACCAGCTCGGACGAACGCGGCGCTTGAAGAGTGCCTCGCGCTAGTCAAGAAAATCGCCGGCTAGTTTAACTCTTTTTGCTAGCAAACCGCCTTCACTGTGCCACTCAATTTGTGTTTGTCACAACAAAAGCAGGAGAATGCTGAGCAACGCGAAAAGCATCGCCGCAACTTCACGCGCTTCGAAGTGCTCGCCGAGTAAAACCACGCTTAAGCCGGCGACGACGACTGTGCTTAGGCTGAGAACGGCGGTAACGAGCGCTACTTTCCCGCTTTGCAGCGCGAGGACAGTGCAAGCAAACGATGAAAGCGATAACACCACGACTGCGGTAATCCAGAAGAGTTGCGCTTCGCTCACGCGAAACGCTGTCGCGCCGTGCAAGCCACTTAAAAACAAGAACCAACCCGCGGCTAAAGCGAACAGTACTAGAACCAATACCGGAATGAAGGCAGGCCAATTGGTTTTGAGTATGCTTTGCTGCTTTACGAGAATCTTGAGCGACAAGTTTGCGAGGCTAGCGAAAAACATTGCTAACAACGCGAGCGTCAACCAATTTTGCTGCGCGAATTCAACGATTTGCGCGGCGAATTGCGCAAGCGCGTTAAACATGACGGCGCCACTTACTAAAGTTTGTACAACTCTTCTTTCTCACTGTCGAAACCAATCGCTTCGGCGTGGCGCCCCCAATCAATCAAGCGCGCCACCATTTTTTCTGATTCCGCACGCGGAAGTTTCTGCCAGCAATATTTGATTAAAGCGCGTTTCTTCACTCTCTTTTTCTTGCGCAAAAGCGCGAGCAACTCCTTGAATATTTTCACGCGCGACAATTGGCGTTTGAACACGCGGCGGCGACTGGCTAGGTCGCCTGCAATCATTTTCTTTCCTTGCGCGGTGAGCGTGATTTTACCGCTCTTGATTTTAGCGAAGCCGAGCAACTCCGCGGCCTCTATTGCTGGAAGGAGTTCATCGAACTCGAGATTCAAATCCATCGCAACGTGTGCCGTGTCAACAGCGTCGCCTTCGTCGTGTACGACTTCAAGAAGCCCCGTCAACCTGCTGACGCTAACGTCTGGCAACCTCCTGCAAGTCAACGCACTCAAAGAAAACGCCTCCCTTCCCCCATCAATCAATCTCGTCTTTCCTTCGATTGTTACCGAAAAACTCTTTTTTAAACCTTGTTTTGCTTCGTTCACCTCGTTGCTTAAGTCATTACGGCATAAATCTTGTCAACCCAACGGTAGAATTCAGGCGACTTGCGGTTACGCGGGCGAGACAAGCGAATGCTTAAAATCGCTTTGATTCGCGCGGGGCGGTGGCTAAGCACGATCACGCGATCAGCCAGATAAACGGCTTCTTCAACGTTGTTAGTCGCCATCAAAACCGCGTCGGGATACTCTTCTTTCGACTGCCACAACAACAACACTTCCTCGCGCAAGTTTTCCGCCGTAAGCGGGTCGAGGGCGCTGAAAGGCTCGTCCATACACAACAACACTGGTTCTGTCGCTAGCGCACGCGCGATTCCGACGCGTTGCTTCATTCCCGCACTGAGTTCACGCGGAAACGCATTTCCGCTGCCAGCGATTCCAACGCGCGACAAGTATTTTTTGACGCGGCGCTTTCGTTCCGCGGGCGGCAACCCGAGTGCTTCAAGCGCGAGTTCAACGTTTTGCGCTGCTGTAAGCCACGGAAAGAGTGCAAAACTTTGGAACACGTTGGCAACCTTGGGGTTTTCCGCGGTAATCGGCTGTTGTTCAAACAAAATTTTTCCTTTGTCCGGCTTTACTAAACCAGCGACGATGTTGAGAAGCAGCGTTTTCCCACAACCCGAAGGCCCAATAATGCAAATGAATTCTTGTTCCTCGACTGAAAAAGTGATGTCGTCTAAGACCTTGAACGAGCGAGAATCTTCACGAAACGATTTTGAAACACCGTGAACTTCTAGTAAAGCCATATCGCAAACCTTTTTTAAGCGAACTCATACTTTTTGCTGTAGAGTTAGAGTTACAAGTCAAACTTATATGTGTTTTCCGCTTTTTTGTAAAGCGGCCTCCAAACGAACGTATTCAACGCTATTCCCGCGATGATTAACGTAAGCAACACGTAAAACAAAAAAGTAGTGCTTTGAGTCACGTAAACCGCTTCATTCAATGCTTTTCCAAGCCCGCTAGTCACGCTGTAAACGTGCCCTCCAAACACAAAGTATTCCGCTATGATTATGGTATTCCAACCGCTACTCACCGACGTCAAGGCGCCAGTCACGAGGTGAGGCGCCATCGCCGGCAATAAAACGCGTTTCCAATAAAGCGTCCCCCGCAAACCCATTCCGCGCGCTGCCTGCAAAACATCTTCAGGAATTGAAGCAAAGCCGGCAAGCAAATTGAAAAACAAGTACCACTGCATTCCAGTCATCAACAATAAAATCGCTGCAAGGTCTGAGCTCTGCGTCGCACTAAACACTGCAAAAACGATCACTGGAAACAAGCCGGTCGCCGGAACGGTCGCTATGACTTCGCTGATTGGAACAACCACGCGGCGCGCTTTCTCATTCTTCCAAAGCCAGTAAGTAACTGGAAGCGTCCAAGCAAAACTCAACGCAAAGGCCACCAACACCCGAACGAGCGTCCACCCTAAAGCAAGAGGAAGAGCCAACGCTTCAGGCGGCAATGGCTTATTCACAGCGTCTAGTCCAAGCAACGCGATTACTAAAAAAAACCATCCTCCGCCCAAAAACAGTATTAAAGCCCAAAACACCGCGCGTGCAATCCAAGCAAATGGTTTTCCAAAAGTAGTTTTTGCAAAGTTTTGAATAGGCAAAACAATTTTTTGAATAAAATCAAGAATCTCTTTTAATAACAACCACGCGTTTTTGTATAGGCGTCGCAAGTTCAAAAACGCTGGAACGCTTCTAGAAAACCACTTACGGTAAACGCGCATATACGCCGTGTAAACTGCGCTTGACGGCGCAACTGTTTTTACGCCTTCATACCGAAACCGCGTAGCCCAAACTTGCAATGGCCACCACAAAAAAAAGTCTACTAGCAAGATTAACGCAATCAACACGCCGAGCCCAAGAAAAGTTAAATCCAACCTGCCAGCAGCAGTAGCGTTAACGAGAAAACTTCCTATTCCCTGCAGTTGAAAAGTTTGTCCTCCCAACGAAATTATTTCGCAAGCGATGAGGAAAAACCACGCGTTAGTCCAAGACATTACCAAATTGTATACGAGCGGCGGAACGCTCGCTGGCAAATAAACGCGCTTAAATTTGAGCCAACCACTCAAACCCATACTGTCCGCCGCCACCACTAAATTGCGAGGAATTGTTATTATGGATTCGAAAACGGCGTAAACCAAATTCCAAGTAATACACGTGAAAAGCAATAAAATGCAAGCGAGTTCGACACCAATGAATGAGCGTGGAAAAAAATTTATTATCAACAACACGACAGCTGGAAAAAAACCTAGAGCCGGCACGTTTTCTTGAACATCAATCATTGGAAACAAAATGTTGCGCCAGCGCGTTGTTGCAAGAATGTACCCAAAGACGAAAGCGTAAACTAGCCCGACGATAAGGGCGATGACGACTCTCGCGAAAGAAGCGAGCGCGAGTAGCGGCAGCTGCTCTGCTTCAGGTTGTGCAAAAACGCTTGGAAGTCGAGGAGGTAAGTTAGGGTGAATGATAAAGAAAACTAGGAAGGCGACTAGCGCGACGCCTAAAAGTAGAGAATAATGCCTCAGCTTAAGCAAGGCGACGCGCGAAAGCAACCGTGGAAACAACCGTTGCTCACTCTCTAATTCCTCGAACGAAAACTTACTCGCGACGGGTTTAAACGCCTTTCGGCTAAGCACGGCGAACACTTGACCGAACACTTAACGCTAATGATTTTAAATGCGCCTTGCCGTAACATAAAACGCTTACTTGGATGCTTAAAGAAAGCGCTTGAAAAAAGGTGGTGCGCTGTGAAGTTGTTTATTGATTCAGCAAGCGTAAATGAAGTGCGTGAAGCGGTAAGTTGGGGAATAATCAGCGGCGTTACGACGAACCCATCGCTCGCGCTCAAGGCTGGCAAACCGTACAAGGAAAGCGTGCTTGAAATCGCGCGTTTAGTCGACGGCCCAATCAGCGTTGAAGGAATAGCGATGAAGGCGCCTGAAATCGTAAAAGAAGCCAAAGAAATCGCTTCGTGGCACAAGAACTTTGTAGTGAAAGTGCCGATGACAGAGGAAGGAATTAAGGCAATAACAGAATTAAGCAAAATGGGGATCAAGACGAACGTCACGCTCGTTTTTTCCGTGAATCAAGCGTTGCTTGCCGCGCTCGCCGGCGCAACTTTCGTGAGCCCGTTCATTGGACGTTTGGACGATAACGGGCAAGATGGAATGCAACTTATTCGCGACTTGATGCTTGCCTACCGCAACTACGGCTTTGAAAAACGCACTCAAGTCATCGTGGCGAGCGTAAGGCACCCGCTGCACGTAGTTGAAGCCGCGAAAACTGGCGCGCCGATTGCAACAGTGCCTTTCAGCGTGCTGCGGCAAATGTTTAAGCACTCGCTCACCGACGCCGGCATAAAAAAATTCATTGAAGATCACGCGGCTCTCGAAGCAATGCATAAAAAATAAGAAAGCAAGCCGCTGGCTTTAAAAGCGAATAAAGTGCTTGCCGAGGCGCACGCGGCGGTGCGTTATTATTTCTGCTAGGCGTTCTTCGCCTTCGAATAACAACACGCCAGCAGCGGCAATCGCGGCGACGCCTAGCGCGAGGACGGGTTCGCGAGAAACTTCGTGAAGGAAAATCGCTGCAATGAGTGCAAGCGCGGCAACTGTCGGCAACGGAACGTTTTTGACGTTTAAAGGAACGCGGAAGCCGCGCTGCGTGCGAGGATGCTTGAAGCGCAGCACGATTACGGCTAGATTGTCGAGGAAAAACACGACAAACATCGCAGCAACCGTCGCCGAAGCAACGAAAGACAGTTCACTGAAAAAAGCCAGCAAGGTTGCTGCCGCACTCGTCAACAACAGTGAAACCCAAGGCGCGCCGCTGCGCGCCGTGCGCTTGAAAAAACCAGGCAAAGCGCCGTCTTCACTCATTCCGTAAATCATTCTGCTCGCTCCGAAAATCGACACGAGCACGGTGTTCGCGGTAGAAAATAACGCTATTATGCTTAGCGCGAGGAGTACGAGCGGGCCGCCGAGCCTGCTTGCAGCGACGGCGAGCGCGCCTTTTCCCGCAGCGACGACGCCAGCGATTTGCGAGTAAGGCATTATCGTAGTGAAAGCAATCGCGACGGCTACGTAAAGCACGCCGCAAACCGCGAGCGACAACAAAATCGCGAGTGGCAACGTGCGTTTTGGGTCACGCACTTCCTCAGCGCTAGTCGCGACTATTTCAAAGCCAAGGAACGCGAAGAAAGCTAGCGACGCGCCGCTCACGATTCCGCTGAGGCCATTCGGAGAGTCGAATCCGGCGTTGGGTGCGAGAACAAGCCGCCGAAAAAAGCGGCGAGCACTAGAACTAAAAGCAAGCCACTTACTTCGAGGAGCGAGCAAAATACGTTTGCTTCGCTTGCTTGCTTTAC
>JAVYMB010000047.1:0-5941 GCA_038740145.1 Candidatus Norongarragalinales archaeon
TCTTCCTTTGCTTTTTTCTTTTTTTCTTCTTCCTTCTTCGCCGTTGCTTCAGTTGCCTTACTTGCTTTCTCCTCAACGGCAACTTCTTTTTCCGTCGTTTTTTCCTCGCGCTTCACTTTTTCTTCAACTAGCGTTTCCTCCCGTTTTTTTTCTTCAGGAGACTTAAACAATTTTTCTTCTTCAGCCAAACACAACCACCGAACCACAAAATTAAAACAATTAAAATTAACGCTGGCGCGACTAATTGACGAGGACTACTTTATTTTAACCTTTAGTTTATTACGCCGCCAATTGCGCATTCGCGGGTTGCGAACCACGCGGCGCGCGGTTCGCGCAATCACGAAAATCGGAATGCGGCGGTTTAGCTTCGCTTTCTTCCCGAGAAAACGCTTTCGTTCAAAACTCTTGTTCCTCGACACTAGCAACCACCACTCCGCCGCTTTAACTGCCCTTATTTCTTTAACCTCACGATTTTCGTTTCCCGCCGTTGCTTCGCGAGCAACCGCGCCACGAACTCGCGTAGTTGCGCGTCTGTGATTCGCGACTTGAGTTGCCCGTTTTCCTTCAAGTACAAGAACAAATGCGCGAGTTGCGCGTAAAGCGCAGGGTTAGCCGCGCGAATGTTTGCGATTCGCTCGAACGCTTCAGGCTCGAGTATTTGCTTAAGGAGCGCCTTGACTTGCAACTCAGCAATCCTCGCTTTGCGTAATTCTTCAAGTTGCGCCGCCTCCTGCGCTTCTTGTTTTTGCGCTTCCTCGCTTTGAAAATCGTTTTCTTCCATAAATGCGCTCACGCCGAGCTTCCGCACCGAAACTAGTGAAAAAAGTATTGACTACTTGCCGGCAACCGCAGCCGCCGCCTTGTCGAGCAACGCCACGCCTCGCGGCGAAATCACGCGCCCCGTTTTTTCTTTCTTGACGAGTCCAGCTTTTTCAAGTTGTTGCAACGCCGTGCGAATGATTTTGCCGCTGCCTGGCTTGTGGTGAGGCGAGTGCACGACGTGACGTTGCCTGCCGCCGTACTTGTGCCGCAGGCGACGCACTCCTTTGTTGCCGTGAATGTGAAGCGTGCGCAAGAGCGAGGCGCAGCGCTTAAACCAAAAATCTTCGTCGGCAATGGGGCGTTCGGCGTGCACGCCGCTCTTGACGCCGAGCAGCCATTCAGGCGCTTTGATTGCCTCGTTTTTCTTTAGTTCGTCGGCGACGCGCGCTATGAGTTTGTCGGCTGAAACGTCTAAGCTTGAAAGCAAAGCAATTACCTCCTCTTCACTCAATCGTCATAAAAGTTCTAGGCGTCTTTAGTCTTGGTTTTCCGAGAATAAGGAAAACGGCGAGTATTCTTGCAAACACAAGTATATAAAACTGTTTTTCCTCGCCCCGCGCACCGCCTGCCCAAACGCACTTTCACTGTGCGCCCAGCAATCCACGGCAATCCGCACTTCTTGCAAAACGCCTTGTTGCCGAGAGGAATTCGGTGGCGAGCCGCGATTTTGCGGGCTAAAGCGACGTAGCGCTTAGCGAGTTTCTCGTCTTCGTCGAGTACCGCCGCAGCGAGCCGCAAGAGTTTCTCGCACCTGCCGCGGGCGATTTCGCTTAAATTCATACAAACCAATAAATACGACTACGCAAAAGTAATTAAAGCATTGTTGCACGGTGGGCTAACTGGTGGAAGAAGAACTCTACAAGTTAAGCGTTAGGGCACTCATTCAAGACGAGCGAGGCAAGGTTTTGCTCGCGCACCAAGAGTGGGAAAAAGCGTGGGAAACGCCAGGCGGCAGAGTGCGCGAAGGCGAAAGCGTTCTCGACGCAGTGCGCCGCCACGTGCGAGAAGCAACTGGATTCGAAGCGTATCCCGAGGGAGTAATCGAGTTCGCTCACGGCAAGAAAAAAGACAGCAAGTATTCGCAACTCCACATTATTTTCAAGGTCCGCCTCGACAGCGAAAAGAAGGGCGCGCCGATTGAAGGCGTGCAAACGAAGTGGTTCACGCAAAGCGAAATCAAGAAGCTCGTCGCCGACCGCAAGGCAGAGTGGCACGACGAGCGCGTCTTCGCGAAAATTACTTAAAGCGAGTTTACGATTTCGTGTTTTTCCAACGCGATTTGGCAGCAAGCCAGCGCTTGAGCGAGCACTGCAGGAGCCGTTAATTCCCCGCCTTTCAAAGCCACGTGTTCGAAACGCGCAAGCGCAGCGCGGTTTTCAAAGTCACCATGCGGAAAACCGCCTATCACCAAACAAAAATCTTTTTCGGTTCCAACCAACTCCTCAAATTTTTTCACGAGTTCCCGCAAACTCGTTTCCTTGCCGCGCGGGTCAAAAACAATGGTAACGCAATCGACTTCCTTCAACAATGAACTAAGGGATTGGTTCTTCACTTCAAGCAGCGTCTTGCCGCCGGCGCAAATTTTTTTCTTCCGCCAAGTATCTTCAATCAAGCCACAAAATTGATTGAACGAACGCGGGATTCGCGTTTCAGGCGCGACGCGCAAAACAAAGTCTCCGCGGCAATGCGTGAAAACGCGAAGCAGGCCTTGCTTGTTCAAAGGCGAGTCTAACGCGAGCTTCAGCAAGTCGTGCGCTATGTCTGGGCGCCCGCGTTTTTCTTTCGAGAGCAATTTCGCCATTGCGGCGTAGTGCTTGTTCGCATCGAGGAGAATCTCGCTTGCTGGCTTGCCGCGCTTTTTCGCGTCTAAAGACACTTGCCGCTCGCCTTGAATTTCACTGGGTACGCGTTCAAGCGCAGTTTCAGCAAAAACGACGTTAATCATTTTTTGGACTCCAGTTCAAGCAAGCGCTTCTCGAACTCCTTCAAGTCGCGAACAATGAAAAAACTCTCTTTTTCATTCAGCGGCTTGTGCTCGCCATTGCGGTTGAGGAGGAACGCCGTGACGCCTGCAGCGCGCGGCTGGTCGAAGTCGAAGTCGCGGTAATCACCGACGTGAACGATTTCGCTTGGCAGACACCGCAGTTTTCTGCAAAGCACAGAGTAGACGCGCTTGGACTTCAAGACGGTGCGGAACTCCCCCGTAACGGAAAAACAACGGTGGAAAAAACGCTTGAGCCCGCTTGCTTCGAGTTTGACGCGCAGAAAGCAAGGCGAGGCGTTTGAAACAACAATCAAGCAGTAGCCGCGGCGCTTGAGCGAGCGCAAGGCGGGAGCCGCGTCGGGAAAAGGTTTTTCCGCTAAGTGCGCGAAATCGCGTAGAATGCGGTTTTTTTCGCCTCGCAAACCAAAGCGCTTCAGCCAATAATCAATAGAGTACCACTCGATGCGGTAACTCCCCACTGAATCGTAAGCGCGCCTGCATTCGCGAAGCGCTTTCTTGAAAGAAATCCCGTGCTTCGCAGCATAAAGCCGCGGAATCTCGTTAAACCAAACAGCGTAATCAAACGAACGGTCTACGAGCGTGTCATCCAAGTCGAAGGAAACTACCTTGAATTTTCTTGTCTTCTTCACTAAAACGCCTCAAAAAAAAAGCATGTGGGCCTGCGGGGAATTCCAGCGCCGTCCGTTTTTTTCTTTCGGGACAGGTTTTTCTCTTCCAATGAAAAAAGCGCGTTTGAACCCCGGCCTTCCAGTTCACCCAGCCGCGAGCGTTTCGCCTTGAAAAAGCGAGAGCGCACGCTTCGTATAAGACTGGCACTCTAGACCAGGCTGAGTTACAGGCCCGCAAATCCTAATTAATGCGGCGCTAGCGTTTTAAAGCGTTCGCAAACAACTTTTTAAAAATAGGCAGTATAGCAAATTCGTGGAAGAACGCCCTCCGCGCTTGCGTGACAAAGACTTTTTCTCTCTCGCCAGCGCAGCCTTGGGCTTGCTCGCGATAACAGTTTGCCTCGGGCTCGTCTCGCCTTATTCTGCGTGGCTGCCGTTCGACGTAGCCGCGAGCGCAATTTTGCTTGCGGCGGCGTTCGACTGGCTCGACGGCAAAATCGCTCGAGCCGAACACGAAGCGAATGCCTTCGGCCGCGAACTCGACTCGTTGTGCGACGCGGTTGCGTTCGGAGTCGCACCAATTGCTTACGTCGCGTGGCGCGCGCCTTCAATTGTCTACGCCGCAGCGGGATTCGGGTTGGCGTCATTGTTTTTCTACTGGCTCGCTGCGCTCGTTCGCCTAGCTTGGTTCAACGTTCAAGAAGACAGAACGCACTACTACGGGCTCATCGTTCCAGTCGCCGCGTTGTTTGCAGTCGCCGCGGCAATGCTTTTCGGCGCAAACGCGTGGGTCGCATTGTTCGCAATTGGCGGGTTGATGCTTGCGCGCTTCAAGTGGAAGAAGCCAATGTGACTACTCCGTTTGAGCAAGCGGGATTCGCGCTATGGTTTCGTGAATCGCTCCGCCTCGCGTTAAAGTGCTTTTCTTGAACGCGAGTTCTCTCGCTTCGAATTCTCCGAATTCCGCGCCGCCGAATTTTTCGATTAAGTGCTCGAGCGCGTCGCGATTAAAGCCCGGTTTTAAGCGCGCAATCGTCGCGTGCGCGTGAAAAGGCCTTCCCTCGTCGTAACGCAGTGCAAGCGCGAGTTTTTTTTGCAAGCCGATTAAAGCCGGCGAGTCCGCGGCGGCGTAAAAAACTCGCGGACGCCGAGAGTCGGGAAGAAAACCAACGCCTTTCACTTTGACGTTAAAAGGCGCCGTAGTGGCGCACTCGCGCTCGAGAACGCGTTTTTTCTCTTCGATTTGAGCTTCACTAACTTCGCCGAAAAACGCTAGCGTAACGTGAATTTGCTCTTGAGGTACGAAGGAGCCGCGCAAGCCAACGCGCTTTGCCTCGCGCGCCACTTCACCAATGTTTTTTTTTATTTCCATGGGCAAGTCGACTGCGAGAAAGCAACGCATCGCAATGCACCTCGAGTTTTTAGAA
This sequence comes from Candidatus Norongarragalinales archaeon, assembly GCA_038740145.1. Taxonomy (GTDB): domain Archaea; phylum Micrarchaeota; class Micrarchaeia; order Norongarragalinales; family Norongarragalinaceae; genus CAITNU01. The sequence goes on from JAVYMB010000047.1 coordinate 4,863, forward strand.
AGCAAGCGTTTTTAATCGCCTCGCCGTAAAACAACAAAGGTAAAAAAACACTTTTTTTAACGCGGGTGGTTTTGTGAAGAAAACACTTTTTTTCATTGCGGTCGTGTCGGTGTTGACTAGTTTTAGTGTTTTAGTTCGCGCTTCTCACTTGCTCATCGTAGACCCAGTCAAACTCACTGCGGTTGCTGGAAGCGAAATAAACCTTGGCCTTGTAGGTCCAGGGCAAAAACTCGAAATCGTCGCGTTGCGCGAGACGGGCGAGGACGCGCGAGGCATAACGTATAAAAGCGAGGCCTTGTGGGACAAAATTTTCGTGGCTCGCGAAACGCTGCCATTGGGCTGGAGTGCTGAAGACGCGAAGTTTTACGAGCAGCCAATGCACGCGTTCGTCACCGTGGCTAGTGATGCTGAAGACGGCGAATATTCTTTCAAGATTCGCACGCTCGACGAATACGAAGGCATAGAACCAATAGAAATTACAGTGAAGGTGACTGTTAGCCGCGAAGTGCTTGATGCAACGCTCGAACAAAAGACAATCAGCACTGGCGTCGAGCATCCAGCGTTGTATTTCCTGCGTTTGAAAAACAAAAGCAGCGCGAGCGACGCGGTGCTTGTCACCGTTCAAGGACTCCCTTCCACTCAGCGTTTAACGCAAAAAGCGTTTTTGCGCCACAACTCCGAAACAATGCTGCCAATTGAACTAAGCGAGAAAGAACGCGGGGACTACGCGCTTTCCTTCAAAGCCGAGTCGCTTTCCAGCCCGTTTATTTTCGCTGAAGACCGCAGTGTTCTCGTCGTCTACTCGTCGCTTTGGAACGACTTGCTGGCGGTCGCGAATGGAATCTTGTTGTTCCCGACTGCCGAACAACCAATTCACGCTGGACTCGGCTTAATAGCAAGATTGTTGAGTTAAACGCTTGCAAGCAGTCAAAACAAAACTCACTTAAACAGCCGAAGGCGTAATCAAGCCCTAATGAAAACGACGACTAAGAAAGAATTCGAGGCGCACAAGCGCCGGGTAGCGAAAGCCAGTGGACTCGCCAGCGTTCCGCGCACAAGCGAGTTTCTCGCCATGCTTT
>JAVYMB010000048.1:0-5816 GCA_038740145.1 Candidatus Norongarragalinales archaeon
TGCGTTTATTGCGAAAATCACTGCGATTATTGCTACTGCTGCTGCGGGAGCGGCAACGCTTGGAAACAAGCCGCTGAAGTAAGCGCCAAAGCCAAGGGCGACGGTTGCAGCGCCGGTCACTTCAGCAACCGCGACGAACCAGCCAAGTAGGAAACTCAGTGCGTGCGAGCCGAAAGCGTGTTTCGAGTAATAATAACTCGAGCCAGCCTCTGGATACATTGAAGACAATTCAGCGTAACTCAACGCCGTCAGCGCGGCAATCACGCCGGCGATTGCGAAGGAAAGCCAAAGCGCGTTTCCAGCTTCAACGCCAGCGACACCGACGAGCACGTAAATGCCGGCGCCTACGATGATTCCTACGCCTAGCATCACTGCATCGAATAAGCTTAGAATTCGCTTTAAAGGCATAACCGCTGTTACGAAAAAAGAGTTTTAATTAATTGCTTTGCAGCTTGTTAAAAACTTTTTTTCGCTTGAGGCAAAGGCGCTTGCGCGTTTTGTTGCGGACTCGGCAGTGGAACCGCATCAATTTTTTCTTTTCCGTGAAGCGTTTTAGCGACTTCCGAGAGAGTAGCTTGAAAACCATCAGATTTTTCTTCGCGCATTTTGCAGAATACCGCGGCGGCGACGACGCTCGTCCACAATCCATTCTTGTCGCAAACCGCGCTTTGCGTGACATTCGTAGTGCGCACTATTTTGCCGCTTATTTTGAATAATTGTTCGCGCTCGTCCCAACTCTGGTTGAGGTCGAACTCCACGCCGAGAGTACTCGCAAGCATGCTTGCAGCCAAGTCTTCCGCGTAGTCGCCTGCTTGCTCGTCGCTTTGTCCAAAGGCGTGATGCTCGCTCAAGTAACCAAAAGCATTCTTGTCAGCTGGAATCGCTGCGCCGACGCTGGCGCTAATCAAGCGGTAAGGTTCGTTCGACGCGTTGCGGCTCATTACAACAAAAGTAATTTGCCCTGGCTTTAGTAGTTCGAGTCCCTTGTGTCTTGGAACAATCTCGCATCCGGGCGGTAGGATTGAAGAAACTGTTACAATATTGCAAGGCGCTATTCCAGCATCGCGCAACGCGAGTTCAAAAGAGTGAAGTTGTTCTTTATGTCTGCCTACGCCTTTCGTGAAAAAAACTTTTTCGGGAATCACTTAATTTCCGCTTCTCTCGGCGCTGTGGTGCGCCGCCCCTTAACCATCTCGCTTCAAAAAAAACTAAACGAGTGTAAAAAAAAGCGTTGCATTTTCACCGCAAACCAGTTTAAAAAACTTTTCCCTTAGACGTTAGACTCCTTCAAACCAAAAGCGAAGGCGCGGCGTCTAGTTTCAAGCGCCTACTCGTTTTCGCTTAAATTTTTTATAGAAACTCTTTGTAAGCCAAGATTTTCGCGCTCAAGCGGGCTACGGCGAAGTCGCTTGCGATCGCGCCGTCAACGGGGCACAATTCAACAACGTCGGCTCCGACTACTTGCGCGTTAGACATCACTGTCCGAAGAATGCGTAGAACATCGCGCCAATGCAAGCCGCCTGGCTCAGGAGTTCCCACGTTCGGCACTTCACTTGGATCAAACGCGTCGACGTCGAACGAAATCCAAGTTGCGTCATTTCCCACAACGCGCGCAATTTCTTGCGCTTTTTTTTCCGAAACGCCGTCAGCCAAATCCTGCATCCAAAAAACTTTGAGGCGCGATTCCGGCATTTTTTCGACGAAATCGAATTGCTCGGCATCGAGCGAGCGCACGCCGACTTGAACTAGGCGCGCGCCCGCATCGAGCATTCGCCGTGCTGCGCAAGCATGGTTGAAGCGCGAGCCTTCGAACTCGTCACGCAAGTCAGCGTGCGCGTCGAAGTAAAGCACGGTGAGACTCGAAAATTTTTTGATTGCGGCGCGAACGCCGCCGATGCTTACGCTGTGCTCGCCGCCTAGCACCAAGGGAAAACTCGGAAGAATTTCTGCAACCTCCTTCTCGACTTTTTCCACTGTTTTTTCCGGACCGTCCGCATTGTCACTTATTTCTGGCAGAGTGTGAACGCGTAGTGCGTCGAGCGGGCGCTTTAATTCCTCGTCAAAGAGTTCTACTTCAGCGCTCGCTTCGATAATGGCGCGCGGCGCGTGGCGCGCTCCGCGCTTGTAAGTAGCCGTCGCGTCGAACGCGACGGGAAGGACGCAGTAACGTGCGCTTGCGCGCGCGGCTTGCGGAAAGTCGAGGAAGGCCTTCGTCGAAACCAATTTTTCCACCGATTTTTTGCGAAACGGTTTTGACTGCGCCGCATAATTAAAAGCTTTTCTTTGCGCGTTGCACGGCGTTGCGCCGCGCGGCGCAATGCACGTCTCAAACGTTTTTTAAACCGCGGCGCACTCTATTTTAAAAGGAGTAAAGCCTGTTTTGCCTGTTTTCGATTGCTTTCCAAAGGGGGGGAGTCATGAGTTTGACTGATTCTTGGCAGTCTTTTTTGGATTGGTGCGCGGACAAAGGCTTGCCCTTCCGCGACTGGGCTTACGCGCTTGAAGACAAAGGAATTCCTTCCCTGCCCGTGTTCATCGTTTGTGTTGCCCTCGTCGTCGGCATTGTCGCGCTCGCCGTGGTTCCCGCGCTGCCAGCCGTTGCAAGCAAAGGAAAAGTACGCGTAGTAGTAACTGATTTAGCTGGAGGGCAAATCGCTGGAGCGCCAAGCGTCACGCTCACTAATTTGAAGACGGGCGTTTCGCAAACAGTTAACGCGCCGGGAGGAATCGCGTTGTTTGCCGACGTTGCGCCAGGCGATTACGAAGTAAGCGTTGTTTCCCCTACACTGCTCATCACCAACAACCGACAGACAGTAACGGTTAAAGGCGGAGAAACCGCTTCGCTTAGTTTTGCTGGTGCGAGTGCAAGCGCTGAATTGGTTTCGCTTTACGTCACCATTCGCGGCGCGGACTCCGCTCAAATAACTGTTTACTTCGAGTCAGGAGTTCCCGTCGACTCGGCCGTCGGCGCATCGCACGAGTTCCGCGTCGAAAAAAACAGAGAGTACATAGTTAGCGCGACGCAAGAAGGTTATTCGCCCGTTGAAAAAAAAGTCGCGGTTGCGTCTCAAAACGAGCAAGTCACGCTCGTACTCGTGAAAAACGGAGTAGAACGCCAAGCAAGCTTGCACGTCGGCGTTTTCGATGAAAGCGGAATAGAAGGAAAACCAGTCGAAAACGCGAGCGTTCGCGTCATTGAAGCGACAACGCAGAAAACGCTTTACTCGCTGCGCTCAAGCCAAGACGGGAGTTGCGAAGCGGTTAACGTGCTCCTTGGCGCCGAGTTGCGTTTAATCGCCGCCGCGCCCGGCTTCGAATCAAAAACAGTTGGGGTGAACGCGAGTAGTGAACTCATTGAAGTAAAAATCCAGTTAAAACGACTCGCCGCGGCGGAAAACTCTTCGATTGAAGTAACTGAGGAGGCGGGCGCTGCAGTGCCTGGACCACTCGTGCGCATTTTCAATTCGCGCAACGAAGTACGGTTCGAGCAAGCGCCAGCTGACGGCATCGCTGAATTCGACGTTGCCGCGTTGGGGGGCTCGTCGGGACTTTACGCGACTGTTTATAAACCAAGATTCTTGCCAGAAATCTTGTCTTCAATTCGCCGCGGCGTCAACCGCGTTAAACTCCGTGAAGCCACGCCACAAAATTCGGGTACGGTGCGCGTACTTGTTTTCGATAAGACTGGCTTGCCTACACCGCAAGCAACAGTAACGCTTTTAGACGCTGCCAAGCGCTCGCTGGGTTTTCCAGGCGTTGTTACGGGTGAAGACGGAGCAGTGACTTTTGAAGGTGTTCCTTTAGGCAGCGTAATTGCAGTTGCCTCTAAAGGAGCGCGCAAAGTTGAAAGCGAAGTTCAACAAGTGCTTGCAGGCGAGGAAATTGAAATTCAGCTACAATTCCTTCCGCAAAAAACGCGTTTCGAAGCATTCGTCGTCGAAGCACTTACTCGCAAACCGATTACTGGCGCTGCGGTAAAACTATTCGCTGGAGGCGCAACCGCTTCGTGCACGACTGCCGCGACAGGCAAGTGTTCGCTTGAAGCCATCGAAAGCGACGCGGCGACGGCGGTTGTTTCAGCAACTGGCTACGAAGACTACGCCAGCGACGAATTCCGCTTGGTTCCCGGCGCGAAAAACAAGCGCGAATTCGCGCTCGCTCCCCTCGCAGCCGCCGTCGGCAAAATTTATTTCAACGGCATTTTCGACGAAGACGGCAAGCGTGCGAGCGAACTCAAGCCACTCGGCGTTTACACTGCACGTTTCTCGCTTTCTGGAAGCGAGGCTGCGCGCGCGGTGGCGCACATTCGCGTTGGCGATGCTGCAAAGCAGCTTGACGAAGAGCCAATTGAAATAATTTCTTATTCTGTGGCAGGCGGACGCGTAACGCGAGGCGTTAGTTACGATGAACTCGTTGCTATCGAGGAGACTGTACTTCAAGAAAAAGAAAGTGGCACGGCAACGACAAGAGAAGGTGGCGCTGGTGTTGCCGCGAAACAAAAAGGAAAGAAAAGCGAAATAATCGTCGGCGTTTACGATTACGGCTTTGTGCCGCAAGACGTCGAGGTAGTCGAAGGCACTCGCGTTGTCTTCAAGAACCTCGGCGAAAAGCCTCACACCGTCGTATTCGACCAAGGATTTGAAGGAGGCGCCGGCTCGAGCAGCAACGTCTTGCAACCCAACCAGACGTTTATCGTAACGCCGCAGCACAGCGGCTCGTGGAGTTTCCACTGCGGCTTGCACCCGCAAGAAACAGGCGTACTCAACGTGGCACCTCCAACGCAGGCAGCGCAAGCCGAAGCTAAAGCCGCGTCTGCAGCGATGCTTTCAGGCGCCGAAGCAACTGCTTTCAAGTGGGTCGAGTTTAGTTTTGAACCCTTCAAGGGACGCAAGGAAGTCAGCGTGCGCTTTAAAGTCAAGCAACGAGTCGGCGAGAAAGCGTGGCTTGAATACCGCGCCGCGTTTTACGGCGAAGGCGGTGCAGGCGTTCAAGTTTTGCGCGAGCCTCGAGATGAAGCCGCAGGCGTCTCGAAACCGCAAGCGCTCGCCGAAACATTGAAGACGAAAGCATTGCTCGTCAAGTTTGGAGGAGTATGCGAAAACCGTGTTTGTTTGGAATACTGGTTCGAGCAAGAAGGGGTGCGTAACGCGCCTGGAGAATTCACTGCTGAACTCGGCAAGGCATTTAAAGTTGGGTTTCACGCGCTTACGGAAAGGGACGGCGTTGCAGGCGCGGTTACGCTGCGTTTGAAGGCGCCTGCGGCTGTCGATGCTGGCGGCGCGCTTGCTTTAAAGCGAGCCATCGTCGGACAAAAAGTGGTCGGCGTCGCTGCCGCCACTGAAAACGCGAGCGAACTCTCAATAGTGCTGCGCGAAGCCGAAGCAGAAGGAGCATTTGAAGTAGAAGCAGTGCGCTTGAGCAACGACGCCGAACTGCAACTCGCGGCGCTAGATTCGCGGCGCAACACGCTACTAGAACAAAACGCTTTCGTGCGAGTAGCAGCAAGCGGCGCGCCTCGCCTGATTGTTTCAGTTAAACCAACTTCACTCACGGCGCTCAAAGAAGCAACACTCGTCTTTAAAATTCAAAACGCGTTCGGCGTCCCGCTTTCCGAATGCAGAGTCGTCGTAGAACCAAGTGAGGTGTCGCAAGCGATTATTTCGAGCGTGCTTGAAGCCCAAGAAAGTACTGAAAAAACAAAAATTGGAGAATATGCAGTCACAGGCGTGGCGCCTGAAGGCGCAGGCGGAATCGAGTGGCGAGCATCTTGCGACGGGTACGCGCCTGCAAACGGCGTCATTGACGTTGCGCCGCCG
>JAVYMB010000049.1:0-5689 GCA_038740145.1 Candidatus Norongarragalinales archaeon
GCTCGGAAAACGGCGGTTTAACTCTATTCTCGTTGTAATGTCCTTCCAAGTCAATGACGACTTGCGGTTTCCACTTGGCAGCGGCGCGCATTAAACCGTCGAGAGAACGGTAATTCAAAATCAAGTATTCGCAGAGCAGTCCGCTGAATCCGCCGACTCGCGCTTCCGCACCGTAAATCTCTCGCGCTTTAAGTAGTTGTTTAAGTAGGCGCACGTCTTCTCGTTGTTTTTTCGTCAAGCGTTGCTGTAAGTAAAGCATGTGCAGCGGTGAACGGTCGACGGCGCTCTTGAGTTTTTCGTGCGGGCGCGTGGCGAAGCAAGGAATCACTTCAACCTCGAATTTTTCTTTCGTATTCTCATCTTGAACTTCAGCGCGCAAGTAAGGGTGTTCCGCGTAATGCATCTGCCACCGCGCGCGAATCGCTCGCTTTGTTACGGCCACGGTTTTTTCAACGATTTCTTCACGCGTTTTAGAGCGCGGAAAACTCACGAATAAATCGATGTCTTTGTCGCCGCGCAGTCCAGTATCTCGCGCGGCGCTTCCAACGAAATGAATCTTGACGGGCGTTCGCGCTCCGTCAGCGCTGAATGCACGCGCGAGTTTTTCGCCGAGTTCGAGCGCGAAGCGTTTTTCCGCCGCCGCTTCGCTGGGCGTCGGGCTAATGCGCTCCAAGATTTTTTTTCGCAACTCGCGTTGCAAAACCATTGTGGTTGCGCCTCGTTTACCTTAACGGAAAAACGCTTAATATACTTTGTAAGCCAAACAATTAACACTTCTTTGTGCGGTTGAGAAAAAAATGGATTTAGGCAAAGGCATACGCAAGGCGCTCTCTCGCTTGACTGGCGCTGCGTTAGTTGACGAAAAAACGGTGCGCGAGTTGACGCGCGAGTTGCAGCGCGTGTTGATTACCAACGACGTTAACGTGAAACTCGTTTTCGAACTCACTAAAAAAATCGAGGAACGCGCGCTCAAGGAAAAACCGCTTGCCGGCTTGACTGCACGAGAGCACGTCGTAAAAGTAGTTTATGAAGAACTCCAGCGGCTTCTCGGCGGCAAATTCGAGCCTCGCCTCGGAAAGCAAAAAATTTTGCTGCTCGGCCTTTACGGACAAGGAAAAACCACGACTATCAGCAAGCTCGCAAAATTCTACCAATCAAAAGGCCTTAAAGTCGGCGTTATTGCAGGCGACGTGCATCGCCCTGCGGCGTTCGAGCAACTCAAGCAACTCGCCGAGCAAGTCCAGTGTGGTTTTTACGGCGAGAAGAATGAACGCGACGCTGTGAAAGTCGTTCTAGATGCTGAACGCGCGTTCGCTGGAAAGTATGACGTCTTGATTCTAGACAGCGCGGGACGCAGCGCGTTCGACGAAGAATTAGTTAAAGAAATCAAGGCAGTAAATGCCGTGTTCAAGCCAGACGAAAAATTCTTGGTGGTTAGCGCCGACTTGGGGCAAGTCGCTGGCAGGCAGGCGAGCGAGTTCAACGAAGCCGTCGGACTAACCGGCGTTATAATAACTAAGATGGATGGAAGCGGGAAAGGCGGCGGCGCGTTGTCGAGCGTTGCGGTTAGCGGCGCGCCAGTGGCTTTCATAGGCACTGGCGAAAAACCCAGCGACTTTGAAGTGTTTGATTCAACGCGCTTCGTAGCACAATTATGCGGTTTTCCAGACTTGCCTACCCTCATCGAAAAACTCAAGGAAGCAAGCGACGAGGAACTAGCGGAACGCGCGATGGAGGAAGGAAAACTTGATTACGAGTCGTTTCTCGCTCAAATGCGCGCCATGCGGAAAATGGGGCCTTTAAAACAAGTGATGCAAATGCTAGGGCTTTACGACTTGCCGGAGGAACTCGTCGGGCAAAGCGAAGCGAAAATGAAGGCATTCGAAGCTGCAGTGCTAAGTATGACTCCGAGTGAACGCTCGAATCCAGAATTGATGAAGAGTAAATCGAGGCAAATGCGAGTTGCGCGCGGCGCTGGCTTGAAGCCCGACGAAGTGCGCGAGCTAGTTAACAACTTCGAGAAAGCGAACAAGATGGTTAAACTAATGAGTAAAAACCGCGGAATGCTCAAGCAACTGCAAAAAATGAGTGGTGGAAGCCTAGGCGCGCTAGGCAAGCTAGGTAAATTCGGCGGCTTCGGCGGGCTTAAACCCTGAAAACAAAATACCAACATTATTGCGTCACTGCGCTCGCCTTCAAAAACAATTGTTTAAAATCGGTGCAGCGTTACTTCGTCGCAATGATTTGGCGTCTGAAAAAAATTCCTTGGGCATCGCTATTGCTCATCGCGCTCGTTCTAGCGAGTTACGCTTACTTCGGCGCGGAGCCTTACGCTTCAAGCACAGCAGTGTCTTCGCTCGGACTGGCGTGGTGGAATCCTTTCGGCGTTTTCACTCATTTTTTCATGCACCAAGGAGTGCGACACCTTCTTGCAAACATTCTTCCGCTCGCAACTTTCGCTGTTCTCCTTGAATCAACAATGAGTGTTGGCGGTGTACTCGTCGTTTTTTTTGCGGCGGGCGTAGCAGGCGGTTTGGTTTACTTGATTGTGAATCCAACCGCGCTAGTAATCGGTGCAAGCGGTGCTTCAAGCGGACTAATGGCTGCAGCAACAGCGTTGCGTCCAAAGCAAGCAATCACCCTCGCCGTGCTCGTCGCCTTACTCTCCGCATTTTTCATAACTCCCGCGAGCGATTTTTTCGCCGCGCAACGCAAAACCCAGTTGCAAAACGAAGTGCAAGCACTCGGGGCGCAATTCGAGCAAGCGCAAGCACGGGTTTTTGCAGCAAAAGTAGCGGTAAACCAGACTGCTGCTCGACTTGCAGAGTTCGAGCGCCTAGGTAAAACCGCTGAAGCACAACAAACACGAGCCGAATTAGCGCGCCACCAAGCCGAACTTGCGCGAACGCAAGAAGAACAAGCGAAAGCAAGCGAGTCGCTTGAAAGCGCGCTCGCGAAGAAAGCCGAGTTTGCGCGAGGCGAAGCGCAGGAAAACGCTCCCGTAAGTGCTTTGCCGCACGCGGTGGGCGCACTAGTGGGACTAGTGATTGTTTTTGCTTTTCGGCGGGCTGACGTCGATGAAAACTTGCGGCGCTTTAAAGAAGGGTTTGCAAGCGTTTGCTTTCGCCGCGCGAAACGCGAGTCTTAAACTCTTATGAGGTGAGCTGCTTTGAACTTCTTATTTTTGAGAATCGCTTGCGCTATCGCCGGTACTGGAGTGGCGGCGTGGCAAGACGCGCGCACGTCTTTCATAGACGACAAGATCACGCTTGGCATGATTGGTGTTGGTGCAACGCTTTGTTTTTTAGATGTTTTCAATGCCATTCAACAAAAAATAGATTTGACTCCTTGGCTGTGGGTTGCTTTGGTCGCGCTCGCGATTGCCGCACTCGGCTTTCTGGCTTGGCGCGCCGGACAGTTCGGCGGCGGCGACGTCTTACTTTTTATTGGGTTGCACTTACTGCTCCCGTTTAACCCGCGTTCTTTTCTACCGCTTCCTTACCCTTTCATTGTTTCCGTGCTTGTAGCGGCGTCGTTTTTCGCGTCGGTTTACAGCGCGCTTTGGTACGCCAAGCGCTTGCGTGACGAGCGCGCGCTCGAGCCGCGCAAAAACGCTTTGTCTATCGCGGCGCTTTTTTTGTCCCTACTAGTTTTCGCTTTGGCGTCGTTTTCGCTTGCGCAAACGCTTTTCTTTACTGCCTTATTCGCAAGTGCTTTCTTTCTTTCTCTTTACAAGCACGAACTTTTGAGCCGCGTCGTAGTAAAACGCCTGCGGTTGAGTGAAGTTGAGGATGAAGACGTTCTCGCGTTCGACGAACTTCCGAAGCGCTTGACGGCTAAGTACTCAATCGGCAGGGTGTTGTCGAAAAACGAAATCGCGAAATTACGCGCGATTGGACGCAAGGAAAAAATTCGTTTTTGGCCTGTGTATAAAGAACTACCGAGATTTGCGCCGTTCGTTCTCCTCGGCTTGCTTGCGTGCCTCGCAGTTGGCGACTTGGTTTTCTTTGTCTTGACTTACTGACTTTAATACTAACCGCCGCGCTAGCCTTTACAAGTATTTTCTGGCGTGAAGCAGTTTTCTGGCTTTTTCGTTGTCGGTTGTTGAAATCGCGTCGAGTCCTTCGCCGCCAGCGCGGCTTATCGAGAACGCGTTCGTAACGTTTATTCCGTGGTCTGCAAGGAGCCTGCATAATTTCGATAATTCGCCTGGTTTGTCTCGAGTGCGTACTACGAGGACGTTTGAATCCATTACTTTGAATCCAGATTTGCGAAGAGCTTTAACCGCTTTAGCCGCGATTCGTGGCTTGAGCACGATGTGAATAACCGCTTGCCCGCCGCGTGTCACGTCGACGAAAATCGTTTGAATGTTTACGCGCGCCTTTCCCAGCGCTTCGCTCACGTCTGCAAGCAAACCCATCCTGTCTTTCTCTACAACGGTTAATTCTTTCACTTCATTCACTTGCTTCTGTAACTTTGTGGAAATCGCTTTCGGAAAAAGAAACAAAATCCGAAAAACAAACAATCTTTTTGTTAGTCAAGGACGCGATTAGTTTAAAAAACTTTCCAGCGCGCTTTTTTTCGTCGAACGCCGATTACGTGCGGGGCGTGGTTAAGAAGAAAGTACTGCTGTTGCGACGCTTGCCGCCAAAGCAAGAACCAAGAGGGCAGCCAAACGAACTCGCAATCCCGTGTTTTTCACCGCCAGCGAGGCAAGCGTTGTCTTTGCAGCGAGCGAGCCAATTGAAGCGAATGCGACCGCGAGCAATGCGGCGCGCAACGGCAGCGCGCCAGCGCCGAACGCGTAAGCTGCAGCTGCCCACACGCTAGTCGATGAAACTAAACCGCTGAAGAAAGCAAACGTGACTGCGCTTGCAGGGTTTGTCGCGAGATTTGCTAGCACTAGTGAAACAAAGAAAAAGACGAATGCAAATTCGATGGCGAAGCGCAATGAGAGCGCATGTCGCTCGACTTTAACTGCGTCGGTTTCGCCTCGCAATTTTTTGACTGAAAACCAAGCCGTCGCAGCGTAAAGCGCCGAGAGCGCTAGCGCTAGTGGCAGAACGCGCTCGAAAAAGAAAGGATTCGCTATCAGCACGACGCCGGCGTTTGAAATCGTTGAAGCGAGCGCCGCGCAAACTACGGCTGAAAAAACCACGCGCTTGTCACGCGTTTTCTTCAAGAACAAAACCGTTGTCGCTAGACTCGACACGAGTCCGCCTAGAAACGCAGTGTAAAAAACGGCTTTGTCGCGGTAATACTTCGCTAAAACGTGTCCCGCAAAGGAAATTGCGCTTACTACTACAACGATAAGCCAAAAGTATTGAACGTTGAAGCCGAGCCAGAGAACGCGCACTTCGCCCGCAGGCAGGTTAGGGTAAATAATGAACGCGATGACGATGAAGACGAGTAAGTCAAGCAACTCCTGCTTCGTCATGCTTTCGCCGAGTTCACGCAACTCTTTCTTCTCAACGAGCAAGTAAACGCACGCGATCGCTGCGAGTCCAGCTTCGAGAAAGCGCCCGACGCCGACGAGCGCGCCTAGAAAAAACGCGAGTGGAATAACGAATGTCGTAGTCAAGCCAAGGCTTAGCCTGCCGTAGTAGCTGTAGTGCACTCGAAAATAATAGTAAACGATTGCTAAGACGAACGCGCCGCCGAAGCCAACTGCAACGGCAACCCAGCCGAA
>JAVYMB010000050.1:0-5634 GCA_038740145.1 Candidatus Norongarragalinales archaeon
ACCTTGGAAAAGGAGCGCGGCAGGAGTTTGAGTTCGGCGGGCTTCTTGTTGCCGTCCTCAATGACGAGACAGGCGAGCTTGAAACAATTGCAAAGATAGGCAGCGGATTTTCAGAAGATGAGATGCGCAAGCTGCAGGAAATGCTTGAAAAAATAAGGGTGAAAGATAGGCCCAAGGGCGTTTCCTCCAAGCTCCAGCCGGACTTTTGGGTCAAGCCAAAATACGTAATAACGGTGGCGGCAGATGAAATCACTCTCTCGCCGATGCACACTTGCGGGCTGACTGGCGACACCGGCTATGCACTGCGCTTCCCGCGCATGATGGCTCTCCGCGATGACAAGTCGCCGCAGGACATCAGCACCACAAAAGAGATAATCTCGCTTTTTGAAATGCAAAAGAGAAGAGCAGGGGCTTAGCCAAGCCAAATTCTTTTTATACCTTCATCTCAAATTTGCCTTTATGCGCTCAAAAGCCATCGTTTTTGCCTTGGCTTGCCTTGTGCTTTTCGCCCACCTATGCTTTCCATCAAGCGCTGAGCAGAGCATAGTTAAGGTTGGCATCTATGTCCTGAACATAGGCAAATTTGACGTAAGCAGCGGAAGCTACACGGTGGACTTCTACCTTTCCATGCACTGCGATTCCGAGTGCGACCCTTCAAACTTTGAGTTCATGAATGGCAGGGCAACCTCAATGGACAAGATATTGGACGCGCCAAACGAAAAGTTTTACCGCATACAAGCGGCTCTTTCAGAAAACATAGACCTGAAAGAATACCCATTTGACCGCCACAGCCTGCCAATTGTTATAGAGGACAAGCGCAACACGAAGGAGAAGCTGGTTTATGTCCCTGATGAGAAAAACAGCGGGATAGACTCATCAGTCACCCTCGTTGGTTGGGAGCTTGATGGCTGGAATTCCAGGGCAGAAGACCACATTTACCAACCATACAACGAATCCTATTCGCGCTTTGTCTTCAACATAGGGATAAAAAGGATTTTCCTTGCCGCGATCCTCAAAACATTCCTTCCTGTCATTTTCATAGTGATAGTCGGGCTCCTTGCCTTGCTTATTGAGGAGCGGGACAAGCTCTGGACCAGGATAGGAATAAACACCTCTGCGCTCATTGCCGCCGTGATGTTCCACCTGAATGTCACCTCCAGCATACCCCCCGTCGGCTACTTGACATTCGCGGACAAGTTCATGATAGTGACTTACGTGGTGCTTGTGCTCTCCCTCCTTTCAAGCATACTCATGATGATGCACGCAAAGCGAGGCGACGCACAACTGGAGAAAAAAATTTACAGAATTTCGCTCGTCGGACTGCCTTTGCTTGCCGCCGTTGCTTACGCTTTTTTGTTCGCATTTCCGTGAACAAGTCAAGCTTCGTTGAGAATGATTTTATTCGTCATTCCGTAAGGATAGGATTTAACGACTTTCTTGGCTTCCAGTCGCTTGAGCACTCGGTAAGTCTTCACGGCGGAAAACCCGGTCGTCAAGGAAAGTTGTTTCTGCGTCGCTTCGCCTCCGCATTTTACGAGTTCGTCGTAAACAGTTTTCTCGTCGTCAGTCAAGAGAGACGAAGTCACGAAACGCTTGATTTCCTTTTGTTCTTTCCGCCGAAAGTGCAAAAACAAGAAATAACCATTGACGACTAACAAAAGGCCGGTCAAGAGTACAGCTATGGCTTGCGGCGAAAGCACTATCGCAAGCGGCTCTTCAACGCTTCTCAAGCGCTGGGCGCGAAACGCGAACGCGGTTGCGTTGATTGAAGCGTTTAAGGCGCCGACTGCCGGTGACGGCGCGAAACGAGGTGCTTCCCTAGGTGTTTCCGGGAAAATCGGGAGAAATTCGTGCCGCCAAAGAGCAGAGTAACAGAAAGCAAGGTAAGTGATTACAAGAAAACCTCCGTAAACAAAAGAAACGTAGGCTATAGCACGCAAATTTTTTGAGTAATCCATAACCAGTTCATCTTGAGTTTTTTCAAGTTATAACGTTTTGCTTGACACTCTACAAAGATTATTTCAGGTTATTACTTATTACAGGTTATTACGGGTTAATATTAATTGCTATTTCAGCGTTGCTTAAACTATTGTTTTTCAAATGCTTGTAGCTTGTACGCTTAATCTCGGGTTTAGCCGTTATTTAACTATCAAACGAAAACCGCTGAAAAGTTTTAAGGCAAAGGGACTTGAAGTGAAAAAAGCCGACGCCATTGTGGAATTGCACAGCGTAATAAAAGACTACGCTGCCAGCGCTGAATCTGAAGCGTTGCGAGTGCTGCATGGAGTAACTTTTTCCATCGCACGAGGAGAATTCGTAGCCGTGATGGGCGCTTCTGGCTCTGGAAAAAGTACTTTGTTGCATTTGATTGGTTGTCTGGACAAGCCGACTAGCGGAAGCATAGTATTAGACGGAATTGATGTTGCGTTGCTGTCGTCAGATGAATTAGCTGAAATACGCGCAAGGAAGGTCGGCTTCGTCTTTCAAGCGTTTAATCTTCTCCCAAATTTTACAGCACTTCAAAACGTGGAGTTAGCCATGACGATTGCTGAAAAAGAAAGGAACGAGCGGCGCGCGTGCGCTGCAAGGCTGCTGGAACAAGTTGGCTTAGGACAACGCGCTAATCACAAGCCGAATGAGTTGAGTGGAGGCGAAAAACAGCGCGTTGCAATAGCGCGGGCTTTAGCGAATGAGCCAGCGTTGTTGTTGATGGACGAGCCTACAGGCAACCTTGATTCAAAAGCAGGGGTTGAAGTAATGAAAGTCGTACAAAAACTTTGGCGTGAAAAAGGTTTGACAGTAGTAGTTGTTACTCACGAACGCAGCGTTGCTGAACACGCGCAACGCATTATTCACCTCAAAGATGGAGTAATAATCAACATCGAAAAAACAGTTACTGGAAAAAGGTGGTTTAAAATGGTGAAGAAGAGAGAGGCAAACGCATTAAAACCAAAAAGCATGCCGCTTCTGCAAGCAGGCACGTGGCTTGCAGCACTAGCAGTGTTTTTGATGCTCGCGCCGTTCGCGAGTGCGGCGTTCAACGTCACCGCGGTTCAAGGCAGCATGCAAAGCGACTTTCGAGTGACTGACGTTGACCAAGTGCCCGACCGAGTTTTCCCTGGAGACGAAGTAGTTTTGAAGATGAGTGCTTCTACAGTGCGAGAGGGCGGCGTTTTTGACGCGGTATTCAGCGTAATCACGCCTTTCGATAAAATCACGTCAACCACGACGATTGACCGCTTGGCTGTTGGCGAAAAAAAACTAGTTTCGCGTTCGTTTACGGTTCCCGTCGGCACGAAGCCGGGCACGTACTTTATTTACGTTTACGCTTCAGCCGCGGCAGTCCCACAACAAGAAGTGGCTAGGATTCCGCTCGTCGTATTCGAGCCGTCAGTAACGGACTTGCTTCTCGCGCAAGTCGCCTACAATGAAAGCGTTCGCACCGGCGAATCCGCGCGAATACTCATTAATTTGACTAACACTGGCGTGCTTGACGCTGAAGATGTTTTCGTGCAACTTGCGTTGAATGCCTCCAGCCCGTTTACGCCTTTAGAGTACGACCGCAAGTACGCCGAAAAAATCAAGGCGGGCGAAAGCATACAAATTCCTTTTCTCGTTGGAGTGAAGGCTGACGCTTCGCCTGGCTTTTACCCGCTTACAGTCAACATTCGCTACAGCGTGGACAAAGCGGTCCAGCCAACAATACAACAAAACCTCGGACTCAAAGTCGAGGCGAACCAGCAACTACTTGTGACGAGCGACTTCGGCGCAGGATCCGCCGGAGCCGCCGCCGCGAGCGGCGGAATTCTGCTTACTTTGACGATTGCGAACGTGGGCGACACGGCGGTGCGAGGCGTTTACGCTAAGGCGTCGAGCGATTACTATCGAATCATCGGCGCGAGCGACAAGTTCATTGGCACACTCAACCTCGACGACTCCAGCACGATGACGCTCACGCTTTCCCCTCGTTTTACTGCAGGCGGGCAAAGCGCTAGGACAAACGCCACTTCAAGAGCTGAAGTGGGCGGCGCCGCAGGCGCGGCAGGCGAACCGACTGTAACAGTCATTGTGTCTTACAAAGATCCTTTAAAC
Source organism: Candidatus Norongarragalinales archaeon (assembly GCA_038740145.1). Classification (GTDB taxonomy): domain Archaea; phylum Micrarchaeota; class Micrarchaeia; order Norongarragalinales; family Norongarragalinaceae; genus CAITNU01. The sequence continues at coordinate 4,093 of JAVYMB010000050.1, forward strand.
CAAGAACGCACACTCAAACAAGTCATTCCACTGCGATTCGAATCAGCCGCGGGAGCCGCGGTTGGTGCTGCGCAAGGCGCGGCTGCGACTGGACAGCGATTCGTGAGGCAACAACAGCAACAAGGTTTTCTTGGAGTTAGTTGGGTTGTTTGGGCCAGCGGGGCGGTAGCGCTCGCCGCCGCCATCGTTTTTTGGTGGCTAAAGAAACGTGAGAAAAAACAACGGCAATTGCAATTGGAGGAAGCAAGGCGCGCGAAAAAAAGCGCGTGAAAATGCGAGGAAAGAAAAGTGAAGACGCTCGATATTGCAGAGTACGCTTACCAAAGCTTGCGCAAGCGCCGGTTGCGCTCTTGGCTGACGATACTCGGAATCGTCATCGGCGTCGCGTCCATAATCACGCTGATTTCCATTGCTAACGGCGTGGAAGCGCAAATCACTTCGCGACTCAACCTACTCGGAAACAACGTGATTCAAGTCACGCCAGGAAACGCTCAAGCCACTCGCCAACGCGTCGGCGGCTTCGCGTTTCCAGTGCTTGGCGGAGGCGGATCGCTTGGCGGGGGCGGCGAGCGTAGTTTCGGCATGTTTACGCGCGCGGGTGCAGGCAAGTTGTCGTTTGACGACGCGCGCAACCTCGCGCGAGTCGACGGCGTCTCGAAAATTGATGCCCGCATTGAAGGACAAGCCACCGTCAGCATCGCGGGTAAGGAAGCACGCGTGCAAATCGTCGGCGTCGACCCAGCCGCCTTCAACGAACTCAGCGCCAGCACGCCTCTAGTAAGCGGCCGCAAGCTGAACCCCAGCGATAAATTTACTGCGGTAATCGGCTCGCGCGTTTACTCGCGGTTGTTTGAAGGACAAGACTTGCTGAACAGGCAAGTGAAGGTAGTAAACAATTTTAACGACTCGTATTCTTTTCGCGTTGTTGGGCTCCTCAACGCGACGAGCGGTTCAATGGTGGTTTCCGACAACGCGGTTTACGTGCCGGTGGAAGCAGCAAAAACTGTTTTAAACGCTTCGAATCCGTCAGTATTCTTCATTCTGGTGCGTGACGGCTACACGGCGGACGAAGTTGCCGCGGAACTCGAAAAACAACTTCTAGCCTTGCACCGCGTGAGCGCCGACAAGCCTGACTTCACGATTACAACCGCGGCGTTCCTCGAGTCTACAGTAGCAGACGTAACGAACACGCTTTCACTGTTCTTGGGCGGAATCGCCGCGATTTCGCTTCTCGTCGGTGCGATAGGCGTGGCGAACACGATGTTTATGAGCGTTCTCGAGCGAATCAAGGAAATTGGAATTCTTAAGGCACTCGGACTCAAAGACGGCGAAGTCCTGCGCTTGTTTTTGTTTGAATCCGCCGCAATCGGGCTCGTCGGTGGCGTGCTTGGCATCGCATTGTCGTTCGCGTTGTCGCTCGTGCTCGTCGCTTTCGGCATTCCAAGTATTATTAACGCCGAACTCGTCGCGCTCGGCCTTGCTTTTTCTGCTTTCGTCGGAATCGTTTCAGGAGTCGTGCCAGCGCGAAACGCGGCGCGCCTG
>JAVYMB010000051.1:0-5587 GCA_038740145.1 Candidatus Norongarragalinales archaeon
GTTGCTTGCGTTGCTCGCGTTTGCGCTTTTAGCGATTCCAGCGCGAGCGGAAGGAGGGCAATACAATTTCGGCACGATGCAAGGACAAAAACTCGTGGCAGTAGAACCAGGCAAAACGGCGGAAACGAAACTATATTTTTTCAACGTGCGTGGAAACCGCGACACTCACGTTTCGATTTCGATAGACGAAGTCCCGCCTGGTTTTAAAGTTGAACTCGAACCGCCTTTGCACAACGCTACTTACAATGTTTCCGGCGTGATAGTCACTACGGTGGAAAATGTGGTTGCGCCCGTAACGCCGAAAAACACGTTGCCTCTCCAAAAACCAGAAAACGCACCTCCAGGCGTTGAGTACATCACGTTGAGCGGAGTTGAAGGCTTCGTGCCTGCGCGAGTCGTGACAGTTAAAATCACTGCGCCTGCAGACGCGCCGTTGTGGCGCGATTACAAAGTTCGTTTGAGCGCGATTGCTGGTTGGTTCGACATAGGCGTAACTGGACCGGTTTCAGTAAAGCAAGCGCGAGACTTTACTTACGACGTGCGCACGGTCACCACCCAGTTTTCGGAAGAAATAGTTGCCGAGCAAGAACAAAAACCGTTTGAATTAAACGCTTGGATGCTAGCAACAATCGCACTCGCTGTACTCGTGCTATTGCTTGTTTGTTACGTGTTGTTTTCGAAGAAAAAGAAGCGCGCGTGAAAAATGCAAGCAATAGCGGCTTGGAACTAATTTGAAATCGCTTAAACGATTGATGGCGTTTCGACAAGCATTTTAAAACCATTTAAATACGTTGCACGAGTGTTTTCACGCATGAAGCGCCGCTTTTCACTTATTTTCGTCTTCGTTTTTATAGCCGTGTTCGCGTTGCACGCCTTATTTTTTTCCTCGAGCGCCAACGCCCTGCAAGCGGACGCGTTGGTGAATGTCGGCGAAACATCAAATTTTTTTTTAACTTCTTTTTCAATCACGCCCAGCGAGGTGATTGAAGGCGCGAGCGCAGATTTTTCAGTTACTGTTGAAAACCGTGGCAATGTTGAAGACACTTTGAGCGTAAACGTTTCCATACTCGACGCTGGCGGCGTTGAAGTTTACGTTATTAACTACACGCCGGTAAACGTGACGCCAGGCGCGATTTCCACTCTAACGACCACGTGGAGCAGCGCGGGTTTTGCGCGCGGCGCGTATTCCGCCAAAGCCACCGGCGTTTACAACGCTTCGAATTATACGAACTCGCTCACTGCAAACTTTTCAATCATCAGCCCTGCCGCTTTGCCGCAGTTCGTGGGCGGCGGAGTCACGCCTACGCCTTCGCTTGGCACGCCGACCGCGTTGCCAGTGCTTCCGACAACTATTCCGCAGCGACTTTTTCCGCGTCCAGGCGTCGTTTTCTTCAGCCGCAAGACGGTTTTACAGGAAGTGCTTGCAGGCGAAAGCGCCTTGCTTTCACTCACTATCGAGAACGAGGGCGGCGAGGCGGTTAGCGCGAGAATTGTTTTCAGCGGCTTGCCTGACGCGGCAACTCAACTTTCTCCGAAAAAAATTTTTTTGCAGCCTCACGCTGCCAGCACGATCGACTTTGCGGTTTGGGTTAAAGAAAACGCAATCGCAGGCGATTATGTCGTAAAGATTTCAGTAATCGACGAAATTACGCAGGACGAGATTGCAACAGAATTTTTTTTCCTGCGCGTTAAAAATTACCCGAAGAATTACGAGAACCCATTTGTTATGCGGCGCATAAGCCTAGACTTGAAGACGAACTCGAGTGACATTGTATTGAGCGTCCGCAATCCTTCCAAGCGCGTGATTGACGTGATCGACGTACTCGACGCGATTCCATCGCCGCTTGCGGCAACTCAAAATGATGTTTTGTTTTTAGACAAAATCGGGAGTTTCTTGTCTTTCGAGCCTTTGACGCTTGCTTGGCGGTTGACGAACGTAGAGCCGGAAGAAAAAAGCGTGCTTTCTTACTCTGTCAAAACTCTATCGCGCGATTACTCGGTTTACGGCACTTGGTACGCCAAGCAAATCGCAACGACGCGCCAAGTACGGCTCAGCGACTTGGTTACCATCACCGAATTCAACATTCAAAACATTGAAGCCGGCGGACGCTCGAAAGCGTCATTCACTGTTTTTTACGGCGGGCTCGCGCCAATACTAGTGACTGCTTCGCTTGCTTTACCCGCACAGTTTAAATCAACTCCACAGTCGTTTGCAAACGTCGTGCTCGCGCCGCGCACGACTCAAGAATTTGACTTTCAAATCGAAGCGGACGAGCGAACGGATTTAGGCGCTTACTCGGCGCGAGCAATAGTGAATGCTTTAAACGACGAAGTGGTTTCAGTCGGCGCAATAATGGTTTTGCCGCGTGGCTTTGCACTCGCTTTCTCGCCTTACTTGGTTTTAGCGCTCTTAGCGGCAATCATTATTCTCGCGTTGTTCGTGCAGTGTCGGCGCGAAAAAACTTTTTACAACCGCGAGCGAATCGCTTACGGCAATTCGTTGCGCCGCATTATCTTCGGCAAGGAGGAGGCGTAGTATTCCTGGATGCGGTGAGTTCGTTTATCGTTTTTCACGGTTTTCACCGTGTGCTGCGTCCTGGCTTCGCAAATTAGAGCATTTAAAAAAGAAGAAAGACTATTTTTGTTGAGTTAAGCAATGAAGCGCAATCGCACTATTGGAATTGTTTCTGGTAAAGGCGGCGTCGGGAAAACAGTCACAGCCGTCAACTTAAGCGTTTTGTTGAGTCGCGATGGAATAAACACTCTTCTCGTGGATTCCGACGTGCAAAACCCGAGCGTTGGCTTGCACGTTGGCTTTGCCTCAATGCACGTTGGTTTTCAAGACGTCCTCAGCGGAAAAATAGCGCTTGAGGATGCGCTTGTAGAGCACCCGCAAAGCCGCTTAAAAATTTTGCCCGCCTCGCTCAAGCCGAGTTACCGCGTTCCAATTCAAAACTTCGAGAAATTCGTGCGCCTAATTGAGGAGGATTACGAGTTGACGATTGTCGATTCGCCGCCGAGTGTGCTAGACTACGTGCAAAAGGTAATAACCGGGTGCGACGAAGTCATCATCGTCACAACGCCTGATTTGCCGAGCATTATGAGTGCAAACAAAGTCATCGCGTTCGCCGAGCAAAGGAGAACCAAGGTGTTCGGCGTGGTGCTCAACCGCGTGCGCGGCAAGGCTTACGAATTGCCTGTAAAAGAAGTAGAGGTACTAACGAATTACCGCGTGCTCGCTTCGATTCCTGAAGACGACGCCGTGCCGCTAAGCATCGCTTTGCAACAACCAGTAGTCCAGCGTTTTCCAGACAGTGACGCGGCACTCAAGTTCGTGGAACTCGCTGAAGAAGTCGCAATGGTGCCGTTGCGGCGCGCGCAACAATCACGCAGCTTTACCGCCCGGCTCATTCGCTTCCTGCGTTGGTTTAACCCCTTCAAGCGCTATTGACGCAGCAACGCGCCGCCGCCAACCGTTTTTAAACTCGTTTAACCCTTAATTTTGCTTTTGTAGAGAAATATTCTTGCGTGGGGAAAGCTCGGTGATGTGCGAGGTAGCTTCCGAACACTAAACGCATGAGGAAACTGTCCCAGCCTGAGAGCCTCCAAAAATCATCTGCCGGTGGTCCCGTTGACGCAAAACAACAAACTCAAAGAAAAAGTGCGCGCCGCGCTAGCCAGCGTCCTCGATCCAGAACTCGGTGTGAGCATAATTGAAATGGGTTTGATTCAAGGCATTGAAGCCGACGAGTGCTCGGGCGCAGTCAAAATCGAGTTAATGTTGACGAGCCCGAGTTGCCCGTTTGCCGCGCAAATTTATTCCAGCGTCCGCTCGGCAGCCGAAAGCGTGAAAGGCGTTCGTTCGGTGGAAATAAAGCAAATCGCGCCCGACTGGTGGCTTAAACCGCGCGAATGACTTTGCATTCAACGTCGACTTCAACGAAGTGGCGCGCTGCGCCGCTTCGATACTCCGCGCACTGGTTCTCAGGCTCGTCGTCAACGCTTTCGCGCGGCGAGTGCGCGACATCGCAAACCCAGCCACTCGGCATTTTGCCTGGCGCGGCGTCGCTCAAGCAAGGGCCTTCAAGCCAAGGTCCACACTCCGTGAGGCGAGCGCTGCCGCATTCAGCTATGTCCGCGTTTTCGCACAACGCTACGCATGCAGCAATCGCCGCAGCAACGGCGTCGCTTTCGCCCAAAAGCGTTGGTGACGGGCGAAGCGCTGGCGAACCTGCGGGAGTTGAAGCAGTTTGTTGCGCTGGTTGCGTGCATGCTGCCAGAAATAATCCAGCCAAGATTAAAACAAGAAATGCGGTTTTCTTCAATTCACTTCACTCTTTAACCCTCGCATAACGCGGCGCTCGATTTTAACGCTTGCGCTTCGCTGGCTTTGCAGTTGCAGTCGGCGCTTGTTTTTCGCGTTCCCGCCGCATTTCGCGTTCGAGAGCCGCTGCGCCCACGCCTAAGAAAAAGCCTGGGAGTGCGAGCGGGCCGAACAACACGAAACAAAAAATGGCTAGTGCAGCGAGGAAGACGAAGGAACGCTTCGCAACGCGGCACAATAGGAAAGTCGCAGTGAACGGCGCAAAAAAAGAAATGGATTTGACTAGTGTTGTAAGCCATGTAGGGTACGCCAAAGTTTTTTCCTCCGCTGAAAGCCTTATCACGCGGCTTTCGCGATGTCGTAAACCGCCTTGAGTGCGACGATTGGCGCGCCAGCGCTAATGAAAATCACGATGTTTTTGAGTATGTGGGTGAACCAAGTTCCGCGCAGTGATGCAGGCAAGTAGTTCGAGCCGAGGAACGGCGACGACGCTGCAACTAGGAATACGAGGCAAGCAAGCAAATAAGTCACGGCTTCTTTGTCGCGCACGTTGAGGAGGCCAACGATGACTCCGAGGACGATTAAAATAAGGTAGAGATTCGAGTGTGGCGCTGGAACCAAGAAGCCAGCAATGATTGCGATTAAGAGTCCAACGAAGAACGACGTCGAGCCGAGCACGGGCCAAAAGTTTTTGTTTAAGCCAAACACCTTGCACCACCCGACAGAGTTTAAACGCTTTCGAGGATTAATCACGCTAAGATTTTAAAACAGTCCTTTTCAGCCTTTTATGACTCCCATGGGAACGAGCTTGGCGACTATTCGAGCGAGTCCAGCTGCTTGCACGCTTGCGACTACGTCGTCCACGTTCTTGTAAGCCCCGCCTGCTTCTTCTGCGAGAGTCGCTGGTTCAACGCTTTGAACCGCGATTCCGCGTCCCGCCATATTTTTCTGGACGTCGCCGCCGCGATAGTTGCGCAGCGCTTCGTGGCGCGACATCACGCGCCCAGCCCCGTGACAAACTGAAGCAAACGTTTCAGCAGCTTGCGGCACTCCAACGAGGACGAAACTCGCCGTCTCCATCGTACCAGGAATAATTACTGGTTGCCCTGCACTACGGTAAGCAGACGGGACTTCGCGGCGGCCAGCCCAAAACGCTCGCGTCGCGCCTTTTCGGTGAACGCAGACTTTTTGTTTTGCTCCGTGCACGTTGTGTTCCTCGATTTTCGCGATGTTATGGCAAACGTCGTAAACCGTGCGCAAACC
>JAVYMB010000052.1:0-1340 GCA_038740145.1 Candidatus Norongarragalinales archaeon
CTTAAAACCTCCATCAACATGCTAAGCTAAAATACTCTGCTAAAAACAAGGTTCTTTAGCAAAGCTGCCGCGCGGTTCTTGATTTTCGTTGCTTACGCCGCGAGCGCCAAACGCCCTTAAAACTTTTCAAGAAAACACTGTTTTTAAATTTGTTTCGCTTTCTAATTTGAGGTGTGCGTAATCAAAAAAGGCGACGCAACGTGTCTTGTTTTCTAAAAATTTTTTCTTCAGGAGTATTAGCGTTGGTTTGGCTTGCCTCGCTTGCAACCGCTGACGCCGTGGAACCAAATTCTTGCGTGGTTGAAGGCGTCGTTGTTTCAATTGAAGCGGTTTCACCGACTCTTTCACGCGTCGTCTTCGAGACAACGCTCGCGCGCAACAACTCTGCCGTGCCTTGCTTTTTCCACGCTAAAGAACGCGTTACTGCGTCTTTCGAGCACTTGCCGCTCGACTGCGTTTCAAGCGACTGCGTTGGACGCGTGATAGACTTACGCGAAGGCGACGTCTTCAGTGGCGAACTCAGCGTGCAAGGTGAAGAGTGGAACCAAACAACTTTTCTCTCTCGCGTTTCGATAAAAAATCCAGAGTGTGCCCCGCTTGAAGGCTGCGGGCTTGACTGCGGCGCAGTCGGCTTCGCGAAAAACTCGCGCGGGTGTTTCGAGTGCAAGTGCGCGAAGTGTTGCGCCGCAGAAAATTTTTTTAGGTTCTCGTTCGCAACCGGCTGGAATTATTATTCGTATCCGCTTGCGGTGGAGCGCTTCGCTTTCTGTTTGCCTGGTAAAGAGTGCCTTCAAGAAAAAAGCTTTTTGCCGAAAATAATTGCGACTGACTGCAACTCGGAAAGCGTTTTGTGGCGTTGGACTGACGGAGGCAAAACGTATTCAGAGTTTCAGTTTCCAGATGTTGGAAAGAAAGAGTCCGTCTCTTTTGCTGGCGAATTGCTTGTAGGTTACTGGTTCAAAGCAAAGACGCCTTGCAGCGTCACAATTGTCGGTGAGGAAGTAAGCGCTTCTCGCCTTGAAGGAAAGCAATTGTTCAAAGGATGGAATTCGATTGGCTCGCCAAGCGTTTCAACTACTTTTGACTCAGTTAAAGGCGACTGCATAGTCGAAAAAGGACCTTATGGGTGGGATGCTGCCACGCAAAAATTTGTGAAGACGACGCAGCTCGAACCAGGTAAAGCGGTTTTTGTTAAAGTCAAGCGCGACTGCTGGCTTTCAGTTTCAAGGTGAACCTCTTTTGTTTAACTTCGTAACGAAAATCTTGGCGATTGGCTTACTCGCCGTCATCGCCGCGCTCGTTTTGTTTGTTCCCGGCGCTTGGCTTTGGGTACAACAGCA
>JAVYMB010000052.1:1350-5552 GCA_038740145.1 Candidatus Norongarragalinales archaeon
CAGCCGCCTCTGTGCTCGACCGCGGCGGATTGTTTTCTGCTCAACAACTCTTGTTGCTCGAACCAAAGCGGAAACTGGACTTGCGCCGCGCTCGACGTGCACTGCGCGCCGAACTACGAAGCGCGCGTCAGTGGTTGCTGGTGTGGAAACGGAGTTTGCGCAGCGAATTACTCGTGCGAGCCACTACGCCCTTCCACCATCGAGTTACCGCCGTTTCCTCCAGAGGACTTGGAAGTTGCACCGAGCGCTGAAGCGACGGTTGAACCAAGCATTTTACATTCTACTTCCGCAATTACTTGATTCAGCGTTTATATTAGGCGTTCAATTTTTTGCTTGAAGAAAAACAGCGATTTAAAAAACGCCGCGTTTTAAATTTATTCCAGAGCGAATACGCGTGAAAAAAGTATTTTTAGCGTTGGTTTTGTTCGTTGCGTTGCTTGCCTTCGGTTGTTTGAAAAAACAAGGCAGCGAGCCAACTCCGCCGCCGTTGCCGAGCGAGATGCTGTTGACTTCGCCGACGCCGTTGACTTTTTGCTCGACTGACGCAGATTGCGTGGTTGGCGGTTGCAGCGGCGAGTTGTGCGGTTTGCGCGGAGAAGAGCTCGTTTCAACTTGTGTTTGGAAACCAGAGTATGCTTGCTTCGAGAAGACGACGTGCGGTTGCGTTGACGGCAAGTGCGAGTGGAAGCGCAACGCCGCATTCAACGCGTGCCTTGCTAGTGCAGGAACTTAAAAAAACTAGTGCGACTAGTGTGTTGCAGCTTGGAAGAAAAAGAAAAGATTACTCTAGAAAAAAATGCGTTCAAGGCACTCGCAAGCGAAACGCGCGTTTCGATTTTGAAAAAATTGGGCGCGCGGCGAGCCACGCCTTCTGAACTCGCTGCTTCACTCGGCATCAGCGCTCAAGCCGCGAGCGAGCACCTAGCGCGCCTCGAGCGCGCTGGACTCGTGCGCCGTGAAGACGAGGGCCGCAAGTGGGTTTACTACTCGTTGACGGATAAAGGCAAGGCCCTCGTCTCGCCAAGCGAGTCGCGCAAAATCTGGGTTTTACTGAGCCTCGGATTTCTCGCCTTCACAGTCGCTGGCTTTTCACACTTCTTCCTGCAGCCCGCCGCACAACTCGGCGCCGCCAGCGGCGCGTTAGGCGTCGCACCCCCTGCTTTCAGCGAGAAAAGTTTAGCCGTCGCAGGCGAGCCGCTCAAAGCAGTTGCTTCGCCTTCACTACTAGTTGAAGCCGCCGCGCATGCTGCTGGCGGTGTTAGCGGAGCGTGCGCGAACTGCGGTTTTGGAGCCACTTTCTTTGAAATCGTTTTGGTTGCAGTCGGCTGCCTGCTAATTGCCGGTGCTGTTTACTGCCACGTCAAGTCAAAAAAACGATTTCACGCCAGCGCTTAAAGAGTTTGCGGCTTGGGCGGTGACGGCGTAGGCAATTCCTTTTTCTCGCCAGTGCCGCGGCTTACAAGCCAAATCACGAAAACCGCGATTATCGTGACGAAAACCGCAATTATTATTTCTCCAACCCACGTTTGCGCTGGCGGGATGAATGCAGTTATAGTGTCCTTAATCGCCGTATTCCAAAACAAGGCGGCGACGAAGCCAAACGCAGCAGTAACGAGCGTGGCTAGTTGCTTTCGAAACTCTCGCTGGAATTCTTGAGCGAGCGCGAGTTGGCTGCGCAGCAGCTCTTTATTCACAGCGCGAATTTCACTGCGCAACGCCTTGTTCGCTTGCTTGAGTTTTTCATAGCTGGCTTTACGCTGACGCTTTTTCAATCAAATCAACTCCTATTACGTGGCGTTACTATCTCCGCTTTTACTCTTCGTCGTGCTGTTACGGCGCTTTTGTTTAAAATTGTTTTTTTTGAGTCGGCGAAGCCGAAGGCAAGCTCTCTCGAATTTTGACGCTTCAAGCCCAAACGCTTTTTAACTCTACCTCTCATAATCTTCATCTTATTCTGTGGTTTTCAGGCTAACGATTAGCGTAACGCCTTTTAAGCCAAAGCGCTTTTTGAGTTCGTCGACTTGAATGAATTGAGTGCCTTTATGGCTTTGTTATGGCTTTAAACTGTTTTGGTGGTTTGAGTGGCTAAATTCGTTTCCTCGCTCGCGAAACTCTTGAAGGCAAGCGGCGTGCGTGCGAACGCAATGAAAATAGATCCTTACTTGAATTGCGATGCTGGAACGCTTAACCCTTTCGAGCACGGCGAAGTCTTCGTGACGCGCGACGGCTTCGAGTGCGATTTAGACGTAGGGAATTACGAGCGCTTCCTCAATGTTTTCGCGCGCCGCGAACAAAATTTAATGATGGGCAACGCTTACCGCAGCGTGCTTGAAAAAGAACGCCGAGGAGAATTCCTCGGGAAAACAATGCAACTAATTCCCCACGTGACTAATGAAGTAAAGCACAGGATTCGCGAGGCGGCGCGCGTGACTAATGCAGAGGTTCTCGTCGTTGAAATAGGTGGAACCGTCGGCGACATTGAAAGCGAGGTGGTGCTAGAAGCGATTCGCCAAATGCGTTTTGAAGAACCCGCGAACAGCACGGTTTTCGCTCACCTCGCGCTCGTCCCAACGATTTGGACTGGAGAACAAAAAACGAAGCCAATGCAGCATAGCGTGCGCGCACTATTGGCGAGAGGCATTTCTCCCGACTTGATTGTCTGCCGCACTCCAGAAAAACGCTTGAGCGAAGCCGCGCGCGAGAAAATTGCTTTGTTCTGCAACGTGTCGCGTGAAAACGTTTTCGCTTCGCCTCAACTCGACGAGGTTTATGCTCTCCCGTTTTCGCTTCACGAGCAAGGACTTGATGCGGCGGTTCGCCGCAAGTTGGGACTCGCAAAGCGCGAGCCCGACTTGCGCGACTGGTTGAGCCTTCTGGAAAAAGCGCGCACTGCAAAACGCGAGGTTCGCGTCGCCGTTGTAGGGAAATACGCTGCGATGCGCGACACTTACACCAGCGTTTTCGAGGCGCTCAAGCACGCGGGAGTAGCGAACGGCGTGCGCTCGCCAGGCGTTTTGATTGATTCCGAGGCAATCGAGCGAGGCGAAATTGATTTGCGCGGCTTCGACGCAATTATCGTGCCAGGCGGCTTCGGCACTCGCGGCACTAATGGAATCATTTCAGCGATTCGCTTCGCTCGCGAAAACAATATTCCGTTTCTGGGGCTGTGTTACGGGCTGCAACTTGCAGTAGTTGAATTCGCGCGCAACGTGCTCGGCTGGCGTGACGCTAACACGACTGAAAACGTGCCGCACACAAAACACCCCGTCATCGACTTGCTGCCAGAGCAAAAGAAAATCAAGGACAAAGGCGGAACTATGCGCCTGGGCGCAAAACCAATTATCCTAAAGAAAGGCACGCTCGTGTACTCGCTTTACGGGAAAACAATGGTTTTGAAGAGGTTTCGCCACCGTTACGAAGTAAATCCAAAGTACGTAAAAGTTTTTGAAAAACACGGACTCGTTTTCAGTGGACGCGACCCCAAACGCGCGATAATGAAAGTAATGGAATTGCCTGCGTGCACCTACTTTGTCTCAACGCAAGCACACCCAGAATTTGATTCGCGCCTTGAAGCTCCGGAGCCGTTGTTCGTTGGACTCGTCGCCGCAGCGAAAAAACGCGCGGAGCACGCGGAACGCGCGAAAAAAAAGTAATTTAAAGTATCGAGGCGAGGTACGCCGAAGTCGTGGTTTGCTTGCTTAAACTCGCTGCGCCCGGTATTGATTTGCGCTTCGACGAAGCCCGCTTAAAGCTTTACGCCGACGGCAGAGAAGTAAAACCGAGTTTGCGCACTCTCGCGGACTTGAAGCCGGTCCTCGCAGACAAGGAGTTCGCGCGCTCGATTACTCCAAAACTATCGCGGCGAGTGCAGTATTACATGTTTCGCGGAGTAGCCAAACCCAAAGACAAGCCAATCTTTAAGCGTGCCGGCGTTTCTTTCGACGTAACCGTCCTCCCTAAACTCGACTTAGGTAGCGAGTTCAACAAGACGCTTGGACACTACCACGAGCGTGCAGCGTGCGGACGCACTTACCCAGAAGTATACGAAGTACTGAAAGGCAACGCTATCTTCTTGTTTCAAAAAAAAGATTCTCGCGGCAAACTCGCCGACGTCGTTTACTGCCGCACGCGCGCCGGCGAACAAGTCTTGATTCCACCGGATTACGGGCACGCTACAATAAACGCTGGACGCGGCGTGCTCG
>JAVYMB010000053.1:0-5523 GCA_038740145.1 Candidatus Norongarragalinales archaeon
CGCTTAACTCGTCTTATTTTGTTGTCCAGTAAGCCTGAAATCGAGTTTTGGTTGGCAAAACAACCACTTAATTACTTCGAACAAAGATATTAATAAAAAAAGCGGTTCACGGCTTCAATAATTCTTGCACTGCAATCGTCGCGTAACTCCCGCTCGGAAGCGAGAAGCGCACGCGCACGGGTTTTTCACTCGCTATTTCGAAATGCAGGAGTGGCGCGAACAACGCGCGGCGCCCGCCGCGCGTGGAAAGCCAAGGCAGCGTTGAAAACTTAAAGTCGCTGACGCTGATTTTCTTTTTCTTTAAAAGCTTCGCTTGAGCCGCGCTTGGTTTCGAATTCGCGCCGACGAGTTCGCTTACGAGAAAAGCTTCGCCGGCGTCGACGAGCGCCTTGACTTTCTCCGCGTCCTCCACGAGGTTGGCTTCGTTGACGAGCGGAAAGCCAAGCGAATCGCGCAAACAATAAAAATCGCTTTCTTGCGGTGTGAAGAGTTTTTTGTTTTTGACTCTTGCCTCTACTTCTTCGTTAAAAATTTCGCTTTGCACGGCGTGAATGAAGAGTAGTTGAAGGTGGCGTGGCAAGCGCGAGAAAGCGCCGGCGAAATCGCGCGGTGATTTAGCTAAGTGCTCGAGCATCAATCGCTCGTACTTCAAAAAACGCGGAAAATAGTCAAGCGCGGCGGCGTAATTTTTTTCCTTCGCGAGTCTCGCGCGCGCCGCGCGCGTGGCGTCGTCGCGCTCTCCTTTCGCTGTAAAGCAAAGATAATTGTTTACGGCGGCTTCGAAGTCTTTTTTTAGTAAGGCGTAGCCGACTGCGGCGGCGTTTCCACGCATGCTGCCGAATCTTTGCGAGCCGAAGTAGTTCGGGAAGACGAAGCGCATTTTTTTCGCTTTGGCGGCAATTCGTTTAGCGTTCGGCGTCGTCTTTGGCTTTCCGCAATTCTTGGGCGTGAGCGTCACCGTGAAGCGGTTTCCAGCGAGTTCGCCGAGCTTGACTTTGTTTTTCGATTTCCACGCGCCGAGAATTTTAACGTCTTTGATTTTTAAGGCGAGCAGGCGTTCAGGCGGGATTGCAAAAGCACTGCACAACTGCGTGCTTAAAGCGGCGCGGTCTTTCGTACCGGCGAAGTCGAAGCGTTTTGGGAGCGCGTGCAAGCGGCGCGCAATTTCGCTGAGTGCTTGCATTGAATTCCAATTCTTTTTCTGCAAGACAAAGCGAGTAAAGTAATCGCGCGTTAGAGTCTGGTCTTGCGGCGCGCCTAGGTTGACTGGCGTATCAATTTCGAGGACTACGCCGCCGCGCGTTATTTCTTCTACGACGAATTCTTCTGGCGCAAAAGCGAATTCGCGGAATTTCAACGTTTTTCCCACTCTCTAGATTAAAAACGCCTTGAATGGTTTTAAATGCGTCGAACGAATAACGATTTTTGATTGAAGGCATGGCGCTAAACTTTAAGCAAAAATTGCTCGGCGTTTACTTTCTAGTGGAGGAACAGTATTACAACGCCGTCGACTGGCTTGAAAACCAAGGCAGGTACGAGTTCACGGACTACTTCGTAACGCCGATTGAAGAAAAAGGCGTGCCGTCATTCATCGTTTTCCTCGCCCTTGCACTGCTTTTGCTGCTCGGCGCGTTCTTTTTGTTTTTGCAGCCGCCTCCGACTTACGCTTCGCTCGAAGTACGACTTTACAACGCGTTGACTAACGAGAAAATCGACGGCTTTGTTTCACTCGAGCGGGGAGGCAAAGCAATCGCAGCGGCGAAGACTGTTAATGGACGCGTTTTCTTTGAGGTTGTGCCGCGCGCACCGCTCGACTTGAAAGTCGAAAGCGAGGAATTCGAGGAATACGTAAAAACAATCGACGCTGCGAAAACGCGCTTGTTCACTGCGCGCTTGAAGCCCCTCGCCACGCAAAACGCGAATGCTTTGCTCCTGCAAAGAATCACTAGCCCGCCAGCAGGTGCGGCGTTGCCGCCTTTGCCGCCAATCGCGACTGAAACACCGCAACCGTCGATTCCTTGGCCGAGCGAAACTGCGAGTATAACTCCAAGCGGCATTCCAACCCCGTCGCCGAGTGCGCATCCTTCCGCTTCGCCTCGCGCTTCACCGACGCCGCGGGAACCATTAAAGCAAACGCAAGCTCTCCTCGCAGTAAACGAAGACGTTGTCTTCGAGGGATACAAAATAAGGCTTGAAGACTTGAGCGAGTCAGCGGCGCTAATCAGTATTTCGAACGCAAATACTGGCGCAGTAATTGTGAGCCAAGTAATTATTCGCCTCAGCGAAACAGCAGAGTATTTTGAAATCGGAGTGAGTTTTCTCGGCAAAGTGGAAGACGCTGGAACGCCGAAGGCGAAACTCGAGCTTTATTATTACGGCGCGGCGGCGCCTTCGCCTACGCCTCCGCCCGCCGTGTTCGTTCGCATCGACGCGCCGCGTGAAAATGAAGTGATTCACGACGTGCTTGCTCGCGTGAACGTCACTGCGTGGGCGAGCGAGTCAATAGAAAGCGTCGAGGTTTCAGTCGACAACGGCGCGAGTTGGGCGAAGGCGAAGCTTGTTCAAAGCGCTGAAGGCGCAAAGTGGGTTTTCGAGTGGCTGACGCCAGCGAGTGGCGAGTTTTCGCTTAAAGCGCGCGCGAAGACGAATAGCGCGGCGTTCGAAAGCCAAAGCGTGCACGTCTTCGTTTCGCCGTGCAAAAAGCTTTACTATAATGGGGAAAGCGCGCAAAAAATCGATGTTGTTTTCGCTCCATCGAAATTCCAGAACTCGCTTGAATTCGTAGAGGCAATCGACGATGCGTTCAACAATTATTTTTTGATGGCGAAAAAACCTTTTTCGGGCGACGCGCGAAAACGCGGAGCGTTCAACGCTTGGTTTTACGCTTACAACTTTGACTGCTCGCTCGAGGGGCGAGTTTGGGAGTGCAGCGTGCCAAGCAACTACGCGCAGTCTTGCACTATGGCTGACGTTACTGCGGTAATCGTTAAATCTCAGGAATACGCTGGAAGCGCGACTAACGCGCGGTTGCTCGCTTTCAGTTCAAGCAAGCCGGAATTGTTTTCGCACGAACTCGGACACGCCTTGTTCGGGCTCGCGGACCGTTATTGCTGCGATGGAGCGTATTGGCAAACGACTCAAAAACCAAATTTGTGGAGCGCATTGTCGCCTTGCTCCGAATACGTGTCAATGCTTCTTGGAATAGACGTGCCGTGCAGGCGAATAAGGAATTACACCGCAACAGTCGGCAATGCGCAAGTGAATTGGTTTGAGCAAGCTAGCGACAGCAATATGCAAAAACTCGATTTTGATTTCGACGAGAGCGACGTAGCACGCATCAATTTTGTTCTTGAAAACCCGCAAGCACAAGGCGAAAACGAGAGTTGAAGCGGAGGCGAGTGAAACGCTGGCACCAAAAAACACAATAATTACAATGAAAATAGTGGTTTTCGCGTTCTTCGCATTTTCGCTTGCTAGCCAAGCGAACGCGCGCCTCGAGCCAGCCGCGGTTTTGACGCTTGCTTTTACACCGAACGCCACTGCGCCAGGCGGCGCCTCGCTCTCGCTTGAAGAGTTCAAGAGCGGACTCGCGGAATTACCGCAATACGCGCCGCCCACAAACCGCGATTTTGAAGTGCGCGTGTTGAGCGCTGAAGGCGCGGCGCTCCACTCTTTTTGGATTGCAGACCCTCGCTACGTCTTTTTTGACGTCGCGGGCGAAGATGATTATCTCGCTGGCGGAACGAAGTTCAACGCGAACGCCCGGTTTTTCGTCGTCGTTCCAGTGCCAGCCAAAGCAAGGTATGCGGCTGTTTTCGACTCTTCTGGGCGAAAGCTCGTTGCAGTGAATTTGGTGACTGGAAGGCAAGTAGAAGACAAAGAGTGGCGGAAAGTCGAGTTCACGGCTGAAGAAAAAAAAGAGGGCTTTGGCTTCGGCGAAGCAGTCGTAACGACGATCGCAGTCGTCTTAGCCATCTTGATTGTTTTAGGGTTGCTTGTCTTTCGCAAGGCGCGGAGACGCGTTTAACGCGCTGCTACTGTAAACTAAGTGTATTTGAGGAAAGCGCCTAGCCCGCGGAAAGTAGCGTAAAACTCTGAGCCGGCCTGCGTGTCGCGAGCGAGTATTTCGATTGGAACGCCTTGCCGCTCAGCCTCGTCGAGCAACGCTTGCGTCTCGTCTTCTTCCTTGATGATTTCTTTTTTTCCACCGCAAGCGCACGCGCTTTCCTCGAATTCTTCAGCGACTCGCTCGCCTTCCTTGCCGCACGCACTGCACTTGAACGCGAAGCGCCGCAAGCGCAAGTCTTCCGATACCAAGAGGCGCGCAACCCGCCGCTTGGCAAGCATTGCTTTGACTTCATCGAATCCGTAAACAGCTAAGCCGCTGCCAGTAGAAACTTCGCGCATGAAGTCGTCGAAAACGCGTTTCTCGCGAACCGCTTCTTGCTCGTGAATCAATTCCCCGCTTTTCTCGAGTAATTCACGCAAGCCAAACTCGTCGCTGTAACCGGTGTCTAGTACGCCGAGCACGCGCAATTGGTAGTTGAACGGTTTTAGTTTTAAGAAGTCTTCTTTCGACGGGCCAGGGCCGCCGATTATGACTCCTTCGAAATTTTTGAGCCCAACAAAAGCGTTCATCGCTTCGCCAACGCGCTTGTAATACGCCTCAACGCTTTCTTCGTGAATTCGCTGGAAACGGCGGGCGCTTTGCCCGCCCTTCACGACTTTTTGCTGCGCGGTACTATGCAAGCGCTTGACGATGCTAATGTTTTTTCCGCGGAGCAACGCGATAGTAGCGTCTTTGCCGTCGATGAGTACTAAGCCGTAAGCCTTCGCTGAGCCAAGCATTTCTTCGAGTGGCTCGACGACGAACCGCGACTCGCAACGGTAAAACTGTACGCCTAGTGGAACAGGCGGCTCCACGGCGAACAAACGCAAATCTTGCTTTCCTTCGACTCGCGAAACGTTTCCGCAGAAAATCGCGATTCCGTTTGGCGGCGTCTGTTTGATGCCTTTGAGGAATTGCAGGATTTTTTCAAGCGCGTCCACGACGTTTTGCCGCGTGTTTTTGCTTTTGATGTTGCTTGCCTGTCCTTGTTCGTCACGCAATTTCGCCGCGATTTCGCTGAGAGGGTAATTCGGCGTCACGTAAACTGAAATGAGTTCTGTTCCGCGCCCTGCGTACTCTTTTAGTTCCTTGACTTTCTTTTTAAACTCGTACTGCGCCTTGGATTCTTCAGCCATGAAACAAAACCAAAATAGTTATTCGCGACCTCGTTTAAAACACGCCTGCTGCGCACTACGTGCTTAACCGAAATTATTCGCCTTATTTTTTCTTGCGTGAGTGAAAATGCGTGTGCAGATATTCGTGGCTTTTTTGCGAGAGTGGCTCGCCGAGGAATTCCGCGTAAGCAGTCTTGACGCTTGGATTGTCTTGCGGGCGCCTGACTTTCTTTGACTCGTCTTCCGCATACAATCCTCGAATGCGTGCTTGAATCACGCTTTTAGTCGTTGGGCGCGGCT
>JAVYMB010000054.1:0-5392 GCA_038740145.1 Candidatus Norongarragalinales archaeon
GACGCTTGCTCTTAGACCTAATGCGCAAACGCATAACAGAAGGAAGTTTACCTATTTTGTGGCGAATAAGTATTTTTTCTTCCTCGCCTTCCTCTTCTTCATCCTCCTCTTCTTCGTCTGCTTGCGCTTCAGCGGCGCGCGCTTGAGCTGCGGCGAACGCTGCATTGCGCGCGCGGCGGAGCGTCGAAGCCTCGATGAACACCAACAAGGCAAGGACGAGAACGCAAGCGACGCCTAGAAAAAAAAAGTCGTAATAGAAGAAGAAGGCAGAGAGCGCGAACAACAACGAGTAGAAAAGCCAATTCAAGCGTTTTCGCCTCGCGAGGTGTTACGGCGGCGCGTTTAAAGAGTTTTGCGGCGTCGAACACGGAAAACCTTTTCTAGAGCCGGATTCATCAAATTCAGCAAGGTTTAAAAAGCCGTGGCGTCATTAACGAAAGCGCAATTCTTTTGTTTTTAGTTTCTACGAGTTACTCTGGGTTAGGCAATCCGCCGATTTTGAGTGTTTAACGCTCAACGCTTGGCGGCGTGTGAAAAAAGCGTTATTCGTTTTTTAAGTTGATTGAAGCGCAGGAAACAAAGGTGGTTGTTTTTGACTGAAACCGAAAAAAAGTTTTTGAGGGGAACGACGACCGTAGGAGTGACGTTCAACGGAGGCGTCGTCCTAGCCGCAGACAAGCGCGCGGTAATGGAGTCATTCATAGCCGCTAAGGAAGTCGAAAAAATTCACTTGATTGGAGACAAGATTGCTTTAACTCTCGCTGGCGGAGTCGGTGACGCCCAGTCGCTCGTGCGAATAATGCGCGCTGAAATAGAGTTATACAAGTATTCCAGGGGACGAGAAATTACAGTCGAGGGAGCGGCTACGCTCTTAGCCAACATCTTGCAAGGAAGCAAATACTTTCCGTATCTCGTGCAACTCGTCGTCGCCGGCTTCGACGACAAACCGCGTTTGTTCGACCTCGACCCGCTTGGCGGGCTACTGCCTGAACGTTACGTTGCGACAGGCAGCGGTTCGATTACTGCTTACGGCTTGCTCGACGAGAATTACCGCGACACACTCAGCGAAAGCGAGGCCGTACGCCTCGCCGCCAAGGCAGTCGCAGCCGCGATGAAGCGCGACAACGCAACCGGTGAAGGAATCGATGTCGTCGTTATAACGCGAAGCGGCGCGCGCCGCGTTCCAAAAAACGAAGTTCAAGCCGCAGTGTCTTGAAGTGGAAAAACGCTTTTTCAACATTGTTTTTTCTTTGACTTGAAAAAAACAAAATCAAGAATAAAATCGAAAAAAAATCGCGCCGGAGAAGTTTCACGCTCACCATCAATCGAACGAAAAAAATAAGACGCTCGCCGAAAACACGCAAAACACGCTCGTTTTTCTTAGTTATTTCCGGTTGGTTGCAATTGGTTGCAGACAAAAACAAGGATAACGCTAAGGAAGCGAAGAATGTAGTCAAAGAACTTCAAAGGCAAGTCGAGGAAGTGTTGCCTGCCGAGTCCGAACTAGTTCGCGTGGAAATCGAAGGACCACAAATCGTGCTTTACTTAAAAAACTTGAAGGCATTTTACGAAGATGAAAACCTCATAACGAAAATCGCCGGCAAGGTTCGCAAGAAAGTATTGTTGCGCACCGACGAGAGCGCCCTCCACCCCCCAACGGAATCGCTTGCATTCGTGAAAAGCGTGATTCCGCCTGAAGCAGGCGTTCAAGACATCAAGTTTGACCCTGTTTTTCACGAAGTGGTAATTGAGGCGCTCAAGCCCGGACTCGTGATTGGAAAGAAAGGAGTCATCCTCAAAGCGATTATTCTCAATACGGGCTGGAGCCCGCGAGTGTTGCGCGCGCCGACTAGCGCGAGTGAAGTCGCGAAAGCAGTGCGCAGCGCGCTTCTCGCTAATGCGGAAGAACGCAAAAAGTTTCTCGCTGCACTCGGCAAAAAAATTCTTACTCCATCACAGGGTTGCGAGTGGATTAAGATTACTGCTCTCGGCGGATTCAAGGAAGTCGGGCGTTCTTGCCTGCTCGTTCAAACGCCGAAGAGCAATGTTCTCGTCGACTGCGGAATCAACGTGGACACGAGCAACCCTCAAAAAACTTATCCTTACTTGAACGCCATGAATCTCGCGCTCGAGCAAATAGACGCCGTGATTCTCACGCACGCGCACTTGGATCACAGCGGGTTTATTCCCTACTTGTACGCTTATGGCTACGACGGGCCAGTTTACTGCACTCCGCCCACTCGCGACTTGACGATTTTGCTGCAGCAAGACTGCATAAACGTTATGAACAGCGAAGGAACAGGTGCGCCGTATGGAGAGCGGGAAGTCAAGAAAGAACTCAACCACATAATTACTCGAGAGTACGGAGAAGTCACGGACGTCACTCCCGACGTGCGATTCACTTTTCACAACGCAGGACACATTCTAGGCAGTGCAATGGTGCACCTTCACATCGGCGACGGGCTGCAAAACATCGTTATCACTGGAGACCTCAAATTCGGCCGAACCAACTTGTTCGACAGCGCAGACGTTCGTTTTCCGCGAGTCGAAACGCTCATTATGGAAAGCACTTACGGTTCGCGCGAAGACGCTATGCCTCGCCTAGACGAATGCGAAGCGCGGCTCGTCAAGACGATTCGCGACACTATTGCGCGCCGAGGCAAGGTACTTATTCCCGTCTTCGCCGTGGGGCGAACTCAAGAAATAATGCTTGTTCTCGAGCAGCATTTTCGAAACGACGGAATTCTCTGCTACACTGACGGTATGGGGTTAGAGGCGAGTGCGATTCACACTATTTATCCGGAATACCTGCGGCACAACATTCAGCGCCGCATCCTGCAAAACAACTCTCCTTTCGAATCACCGATCTTCAAGCGCGCAAATGCGAAGGATCGAAAAAGCATCGTGGAAAGCGATGAGCCGTGCGTGATTCTCGCTCCCAGCGGAATGCTGAGCGGGGGGCCGAGCGTGCAGTTTCTCAAGCTTATGGCGAGCGACGAGCGAAACGCCTTGATTTTCGTTGGCTACCAAAGCGCGTTGTCACTCGGAAGGAAAATACAAAACGGCGAGCGCGAAGTGCCTATCCTCGACGCTGAAACAAAAAAACAAGAAGCGCTGCGCATCAATATGAGCGTGCATACAGTTGAAGGATTCAGCGGGCACAGCGATTACTCGCAACTACTCGCGTTCGCGAAAAACATCCGCCAAAAACCAGCACGCATCATTACGGTGCACGGCGATGAAAACAAGACGGACAATCTAGCGCGAGTGCTTAATAGAATGCTTCACGTGGAAACGCGCGCACCCATGAACCTCGACAGCATTCGCTTGAGGTAAGCTCCACGGCAAAACGAAAAATGCTTAGAAAAAAAGTTTTGCGTTTGGTTTTGACTGGAACGCCTGGAACGGGCAAAACAACTCTAGGCCGCGCAATCGCGAAGTTGACTGGAGCCAAACTCGTCGATGCAAACGCCTTAGTCAAGAAAAAGCGGTTGTGGTTCAACCGAACCAAGCGCGAGGTGGACCTCGCGGCGCTCAAGCGCGAAATCAAGCGCGAAATCAAGGCGCCACTCGCAGACGGCAAAGGATTCATTGCCGAAGGCCACTTGTTGTGCGAGTTCGCGCTTCCTTGCGACGCATGCCTCGTCTTGAGATGCAATCCTTGTGTCTTGGCACGCAGGCTTAAAGCGCGCGGCTATTCCAAGAAAAAAATCTCGGAAAACGTCCTTTGTGAAATCCTTGATTACTGCTTAGTGAAAGCCGAGGCGCACTACGGCGCAAAGCGCGTGGTTGAAGTCGATACCACGCGGCGAACTTCGCCAGCGCGATTGTTGAAAGCCGCGCAAACCAAGCGCGGCAACTGCACGAACTGGAGCGGTGTGTTGCTTGACGAAAGATTTAAAAACGGTTTTGGTTTATCTTAACGATTTCTCTCGGCGCCTCGCAAAACGCTGGCGTCTCAACGAGGTGGAGGTTATTGGCTAAGAAAAGGCAAGAAGAAGACATTGAAGAAGAAGAGGAAGATTGGGACGAAGAGGAAGACTGGGGCGGCGGAGAAGAGGATGAAGAAGTAGAAGAAGAGGAAGAAGAATAAAGCGGATTAAGAAATAAAAAGAGTAAAACGCGGGAAAAACGCAACGCATAAACCGCCGCGATGAAAACTTTTTTTCGTTTTATTTTTTTAAATTTTTTAATTTTCGAGCTTTACTTGTTTTTTTCGTTTCCATTGTTAGCAACACTTGTTTTCCAGTTTTTTTGAAAGAGTTTATTAAGCGCTGCAGCGTGGGTATTCGCGTGAATGCGCGTGGCTAAAGCGCGGACAAATCAAAAAAACAGTGAAAGTAAAAGCATTGCCGCTGGCGTCAACGCAAGTGCCAAGGCGCGTATCAGCGCCGCGGTGCACTGCCGAAGCGATGGAAAAAACTGCGTAACGCGGTGCGTCACCGCGTTGTGCGACGCCGAGTTGCTCGGCAAGACGCTGAAGAGCGGAGACTGCGTCCTCGACTTAAAGAAATATCGTGCGTTTTACTCCGGCGAGTTGCTTGATGAAGACGCAGCTGCAGCGCTCGCCGCAGCCGCAGACAACTTGAACATAGTGGGAGAACGCGCGCTCGCGGCAGCGAGACGCGTTTTCGAGATAAGCGAGGGCAACGTCAAGCGCATCGGCGGAGTGCCGCACGCTCAAGTGTATAAGATTTAAAGCGGACTTCACTTCGGAAAACTAGGAAAAAGCAGATAAAAGAAAACTGCGTAACGCTTGGTGTAAGCGAAAAACGAAGAAAAAAGAGGCGGTTTTTCGTTGAAGCAGGCATTGTTCGCGCTTTGTTTTCTCGCGCTCGCAGTCGCATTCGCAGGCGTTTACGGCGCCGAAGCGTTCAGCGGAGTTAAAATCCGTTTTTCGCCGCCTTACTATTACGCTAGCAATGACGTTCTCGGCGCAATCAACGCTTTCTCTTTCGCCTTTCTTTTCTCGCTTTTGTTCTTCGGTTACGGAGGGCCAATCGCGATGCTAGTGGAAGGCGCTAAGCACGCTTCGTTTCTCGCGAGCGGCGCCGCAAGCGTTTTCGACGCCGCGTTTGCGCTTCCCTCACTACTCGCTTGCTTCAGCGGAGTCGCGCTCGGCCAAGGCGCTTTGCGAGAGTGGCGAGGCACGGGAAGTTTTTTCGAGGAGTGGAGCGGCGCTGCACGCTTCTTCGCCGCTGGCGCAGTACTCCTAGGAGTTTTGTTGGTAGCTAAAAGGTTCGTTTGACTAGCTCGGCCTTTTAAAGTATATGGTGAAAAAATGGCGTTGATTGGTTTAAACGTTGCCTTGAACGCTTTGTTGTTCATCGACGCGCTCGACGGAATTTTCGAGACGCTGAACGAACTCGGCTTCGTAGTGAGAATAATTGTT
>JAVYMB010000055.1:0-5346 GCA_038740145.1 Candidatus Norongarragalinales archaeon
CCCATGCGCAGCGCGAGCGGCATTTGCGCGGTCGCGATAATGACGAAACCAGCTCCGTGCCCAGGACGATGCACTTATTGTCCTACTGCGCCGAACGCGCCGAAGAGTTACACGGGAGAAGAACCCGCCGCTCTCAGAGCCAAGCAAAACGATTTCGACGCAGGAAAACAAGTAACCGCTCGCTTGGCTCAACTCGAAGCAATCGGACACGAACCCAGCAAATGCGAATTAATTGTAATGGGAGGCACTTTCGCAGCGCTTGCGCCGCAGTACCAACGCTCTTTCGTGAAAAATGCTTTCGACGCGTTCAACGGAAAACCAAGCAAAACGCTTAAAGCAGCGCAAAAACTGAATGAAAAAGCGCGGCAACGAGTAACTGGCTTGGTTTTCGAGACGCGTCCTGATTACTGCGACGCAGCGCAAGTGCGTCGCTTCATTGAACTCGGTGGAACGCGAATCGAAATAGGGGTTCAATCACTCGACGAGGCAGTGCTTCGCAAAGTCAAACGCGGGCACGGCTTGAAGGAAGTCACCGCGGCGACGAAAAACTGTAAAGACGCTTTCTTGAAAGTAACGTACCACGTCATGCCCGGCCTTTACTCCACTCCTGAAGGCGACGCCGCGCAGTTCGAAAAACTTTTTTCGGACGAGAGGTTCAAGCCCGATGGATTAAAGATTTATCCTTGCCTCGTCATTCCCGGCACGCAGCTTTACGACGAGTGGCGCGCGGGACGCTTCAAGCCTTACGACACTCAAACGGCAGCGCGAGCAATTGCTCTTTGCAAGAAATTTGTGCCGCGCTACTGTAGAATCATGCGCGTGGACCGCGATATTCCAGTGCGGCGAATCGCTGCCGGCGTCGACAAAAGCAATTTGCGCGAAATCGCGCAAAAAGAATTGCGCGCGCTCGGCGGCGAGTGCGAATGTATTCGGTGCCGCGAAGCCGGCTTCCGCGAGATTCACGGAGTAAAAGTGGATTTTTCTCGTCCGAAATTAAACCGCTTAGATTACCGCGCAAGCGGCGGACGCGAAATTTTTCTCTCGTTCGACGACGAAGACAGCAATTCGCTATTGGCTTTCCTGCGGTTGCGCTTCAATGAAGACAGTGACGAGCGAGTTGGCGTTAGGGAATTGCGCGTTTGCGGCGAGCAAGTTCCGGTTGGCGTGCGGAGGCGCGGCGCGTTGCAGCACGAGAATTTAGGTGCAAAACTATTGCTCGAAGCAGAGCGGATAGCGCGCGAAGAATTTAACGCGAAAACGCTTTTCGTTTTAAGCGGCGTAGGCGCACGGCCTTACTACAAAAAGCGTGGCTACGCGTT
Organism: Candidatus Norongarragalinales archaeon; assembly: GCA_038740145.1. Classification (GTDB taxonomy): domain Archaea; phylum Micrarchaeota; class Micrarchaeia; order Norongarragalinales; family Norongarragalinaceae; genus CAITNU01. The sequence continues at coordinate 1,320 of JAVYMB010000055.1, forward strand.
GCGCGGCTACTACATGACAAAAAAGCTGGTTTGAAATCACAATTCTTTCTTTACTGCGAAAGCCGCCAACAGGTTTTTTTTGTAAATAAGGTAAACCAAACGAAGTTGGGGGCACGGTACATCGTGTAAAGCAGTGACAGCAAGCATTCGGGCAACTGATGGCGATAACTGCTTTCCTTTGATTTGGTGACGCGGCGGCAAGCCTACTTGTAAGCAAGCCATTTGATTTGAGTCGCCGCCGTTATTCGTAACAGCGCGAACCAGCGCGGGCGGCGGGTTCTTTAAAAAAGTAACGTTAAACCCCATTTCGGACAATTTTTTTACCGCGTTATTGGCGGCGTTTAAAGGCATTCAATCATCACCACACTAGCTTGGGATGAAAAGAATTTAAGGCTTGTGTCTAGCGTCAAGCCAAGCGGAACAACCGCGTCTTGCCGCGCCCGCTCTCGCCGCGCGCTTCTTCCGCAACAATCAAGCGCTTCGTCACCAGTAAATTCAAGTAATCGCGAAGCGAACGCTCGCTCACGCCAGCGCCTTCGCGTCCAGTAAAGCCGCTGGCGAGTTTACGGTAAAGTTCGCCTGATGACAAAGGGTTTTCAGCTTTCCTTAAAACCCCGAGAATTTCTTCCTCGACTTTGCTGAGTCCAATTAAGCGCTTCGCTTGACTCGCCGTACGCGGTTCTTGTTCTCCGAATGCTACGCGCGCATCGCTTTCACAAATTTCGCTTGCGCCGCGGCGTTCAGCGTGCTTCGCGGCATCGAATAACGCTTTCAAAGCGATTCTCGCGTCGCCGCCTTTCTTCGCAGCGAACGCGGCGCATAAAGCAAGGACGTTTTTCGGGCAAGTTCCTTCGTGAAAAGCGATTGCCGCGCGCTCGCTCAAAATTTTTTTTAGTTCCAACGGAGAGTATCGTTTGAACTCGATTGGCCGCGGGCGAAGCGAACTCAACGCTCTTTCGTCCAAGCGCTGCAATGCGTCTGCATTGTTGGAAATCAAAATCAAAGTGAATGCGACGCCGTGCGTTTCGCTCGCGCGAGCGAAATCGTAAATCACCGCGTGTTGTCCCGCGTGCGCTAGGCGGTCGAATTCATCGAGAACCACGAGAGGCGACCTGCGAGTATTCCGCGCGTTTTGAATAATGCGCGAAAAAAATTCGTCGCTCGCTAGCCCGCGGCGCGGCAGCGGCTCGCCGAACGCGCGCGCCACGGTGGAGAGAACGGCTTGCCTCGTAGACTCGTGCCAGCAATTAACGAACACCTGCGTTGTCTTCTGCGAATAATTTTGCAGTTCGCGGCACACGAAGCGAGCGCTCGCCGTTTTTCCCGTTCCAGGCGGGCCGTGCAGGAAAACGCTTTCACCAACGCCGCCTTCGGCAAGCGGCTCGAGGCACGACGCTATTTCTTTGACTTCGCTTTCGCGTCCAGGCAACGCGTCGGGAACGAACTCTGGGTGAAGCGCATCCTCGTTCTTAAAAATGTTGCACTCGCTTTTCTTGGTATTAGAAAACAAGTTGCTTCGCACGAGCAAGGAAAACGAATGCGGCGAATAAAAAACGAACGGAATTGTGTTAATAAGTTAGCCGCTACGCCGCATATTCTTCCTCGAAAACCACGCGCTTAACTTCAGGCACGAACTGAAACGCGCTCGAGATGAAACGAAGTTTGCGCGCGATGAAGTCAGCGTCCTTGCGCGCCTTCGCGGGCACTGTCACGCGCACCGTTTCGCCGCTTAACTCGGTTCGCGCTTCGAAAGGCGCGAGCAATTCGTCTGCGAGTGCAGTGATTTTTTCTTTCGCATCTCTAAAAATTTTTTTGACTTCGAAAGCGTATTCAACGTCGACGCCGGCCAAGTCGTGGTTGAAGTCGACTCGCACTCTGCCACCGCTAACGCTTTGAACTCGGCAGCGCGCGCCGTCTATTTCGACGGCGAGGCCGGGAAAGGGCTCGATGCCTTGCTCCTTGAATTTTTGAAGGGAAACGAGGCGGACGAGCTCGGGATTCCTTGCGCCGAACGCTTTTTCCTTCGGAATTTTGACTGAATGCTTTTCACCAATGCGTGCGCCGACTAGTGCTTCATCAAGTCCTCGAACTACTTGCCCTTTGCCTGCAGCGACGATTACTGGTTTGCCTGTCGCCGTGGACTCGAAAACCTTGCCGTCCGCAGTTTTGCCAGTGAACTCGAGCGCAACCAAATCGCCTTGGGCGACGATTGCCGCCGCGGCAACGTTAAAGGTTGGCGTAGTGACGCGCGCGGTCGCAGCGGGCTCGCTTTCCGTTTTTGGTTTCAAGGAGTTAAGAGGCGGCTCTCGAGCTGGAAGAGTGTTTTGCTTAACATTTTTTTTTGTTTTAAAACTCATTTTGAGCACCTCGACTTTTATCGCGCGAACGGCTTCGTGAAACGCAGTTCTTCAACTTGCGGCTTGTCTGTAAAACGGCTTCCAAGCATTTGAATGGTAACCGCGACTTGAATCGTTTCGTTCGCGGAATGCGTAGCGTCAACAAAGCCTTGCACGTCTTTCGCGCCGACCGCGCGGAAAGCATCAAGAAGGTCTGTTAGGTAAAGCGTTCGCGAGTCGTTGAAAGACTCGAGGCTTTGAAAAGAAAAGTTGCTGGCTTCAAGCAATAATCCCGCGTTTCGAAGCACCGCCGAGCCTTCGCTGCAAGTCGAATCAGTCAAGGCGAGCAAGTCGTTGAACGCTTGCACCGCAAGCGTTTCATTGCTCGCGTTTGCCTTGAGCACGAAGCCCGTCTCGCTCACCGCGAAAACGCTTTGCACGCCTCGCGTCGAGCGAAGCGCTTCAAGGAAAGCGCTCGAGTTTGAAGAATTGCAGGAAACGAATCCTTCGCTTGAAAGATAAAGAATCTTTGCCTGCACAATTGCGCGTCCAGTGAATGCTTTTGCCGCTTCAGGCGTCGGCGTCGCCGCGTTTTCGTCGTGTGAATACATTAACGGCCAAAAAAACTCGATGAAGAAGAAAACTATTAGCGCTACCGTCCCCCAATAAAGCGCTTGCTTCCTCGAAATCTTTAAAACCACGCTTACCGCCAGCAATTGAAAAAAACAAAAAATTACTCTGTGAGTTGGGAATCGTAAACTCCGTCGTCGATTTCTTTCGACACGAGTTTCGCGTTTTTTCCTTCAACGGTGACGCCTAAACTCAAGCAAGTGCCGAGTACTTCCTTTACCCCTGCTTTTAAGGAACGCGAGAGCGATGCGGCGCTTTTCGCGCGAGCGATTTTAGCGCACTGCGCGATGGAGAGATTGCCAATAATTTTTTTGCCTTTCACGCCTGCTTCTTCCTTCACTGGTTCTTTTAGCCCGAGTTCTTTCTTGATTAACGCACTCGTAGGCGGAGTGCCGACTTCGATTTCGAAATTGCGCGTTGTCTTGTCCACGATAACGCGAATCGGCACTTGCATTCCAGCGAATTCACGCGTCTTCTCGTTAATCGCCGCGATGACTTGCCCTATATTCACGCCGGTAGGCGCGAGGCTCGGACCAAGCGGCGGAGCGGGAGTCGCTTTGCCTCCTTCAACGAGGGCTTGAACCGTGATTTTAGCCACGAAACACATTCACCTTTTTCCACTTGACTTACAAATTAAGGTACAAGGAGAATTGAGGAAAGCAATTATTTGCAGGAAGGGGTTTAAATTCCTTCCCAGCCCAGTTAATACAAGAAGGTATGCCGCCGCAACAATACACGAAAAAAGCGGTAGGCGCGGGGAATAAAAAATGCTTGCGCACAAAGCTCAAGTGAGTTTGACAGCACTCGTATTAATAGCCTTCTTACTGCTTGCGGGATTCGGTTTTTACGTCAACAATAAAATCAGTGAAAGCAAAGCAACGGCAGGCAAAGCAGAAGCTGGTTCGCGCGAAGCCAGTCCAGCGGGCGAAGCCCAGAACGGCAGCCAGATTGAGAAATTGATTGAAGTCCTCCATTCGGCGAGCGAGTACGTGTTCAGCGAAAATAAAGTTACGGTAACTGAAAAAATCAGTTTTGGCAGCGGGCGCTACGAAGACGAAGTT
>JAVYMB010000056.1:0-5283 GCA_038740145.1 Candidatus Norongarragalinales archaeon
CGCAGTCGAGAAAGAATTGCGCGTCTTGGCTGGCTGCAACATTTAAAAACTATGTTTTTTTAACGCGTTGCGGGTGGTGCTCGTGCAGGATTACGATAAAATGATTTCCGAGGAAGAGGAATACGAGGTCGAAGATGCTGACGACTTGAAAGAGCAAGAATTCAAGGACGAGTACGAAGACCGGGGAGGCGAAAACACCGCCGTGAGAGGAGGTGGAGAAGAAAACGAGGAAGAACCAGAAAGCGGAATAGAATTTTCTTATTCCAAAACCGCGAAAAAGAAAATAAAACCAAAAAAGAAGAAACCCGCAAAAAAACTGGGGAGAAAAAAGCGAAGAAAGCGAAAAAGAGCCGCAAATAATTTTTTTCGCAATCTTTTTGAGAAGATGGCTGCATTGATTTTCGGCAAGTGGACTAAACTTGGCTTCGCCGCTTTGTGCTTTTTAACGTCGTTGTCAGCACTAGTTTTTTAGGCTTGTTTTTTACAGCGAGTTTACTTGGCGGATTTCGGAATTTTATTTTAGTGCGAATTGGCCTATACTGCTTTTGCATGCGCTTGAGGGATTTGGCTTCTTCTTTCTATTGTTTTTCGGAATGGTGGCAGGGTTTTTGTTCGCCGTCGATTTCTACCGCTCTTCTTCTAACGAAAAAGCGCCGGTTTTTTCTAAAAACTCGCTTCTTTTCGGCGGTGCGGCCTTTGTTTCGCTGAGCTTCGTGGCCTTGCTTTACGTTTTTGATGGTTTCTACCTTTCCTGGTATGAATGCATTAATTGCGATTTGCTTTCCAACGCGCCTGCTGTTTTCTTTTACTCTTTTTTACCGTTCTCGGCCTTCTGGTTGGAAAGCTAATGCTCAACGCGGCTTTTGAACTAACGTTAAACAAACCTGCTACTCCGAGACTGCTGAATGAAAGCAAGTTTGTCGTCCCAGCCGTCATACTCGTAATTGTTTTCGCCGTTTTGATTTTGACGCCTTTTTTGTGCCACCGGCTTCCCGCGACTTTGAGCTTCCTAGCGTGACTTGTCCTGATGGAAACGAGGTCAAAAAATCTTTTTCTTGTAGTACCTTGGTCAAGTCACCGCAGCCGGTGTTGAATGCCACGCTGGAAAGTTGTGTGATTTCGCGGCTGCCTTATTCCAGCGAAGAGGAGTACGTTGTTTCTTTCACAATCAAGAACGTTGGACGCATTTCGACGCGCGTTCCCGCTTATATCTTAATCCACTCTCGCCGTGACCTCGGGTGGTCTATGCGTCCGGCGAATTTAGAAAAACCGTTTGGGTCTGGAGAATATTTAGAGTTTGGCGAAGAGAAACAAATCAAATTGCATTTGAAGAAGGACGACGTGCGCATATACTTGTTTTACGTGGAAACAAAAGGGCCGATTGAAGAAGCCGACTTGTTTTCGCACGGCTTGTTGCTTTACTACTTCGACCTTCGGCATCTGAACTGCGTCAGAGAAACGCCTTGAATAACTAACGCATTGAAAAAAGTTTTATTTCCCGCACGCATTACTCTAAAATCATTTCGAAGCCAGCCGCAGGCACTTGCACGCCGTAATTGCTCAAGACTTTTGGGTGCACTTCGCCAACTACTCCTATTTCCTTGTTGCCCGCCATAATTCGCGCACACCTGCCTTCGATGAATTGCCGCGTCGCAGTGCGTTCGAGGAAAAAATCACGTTCAAGTGCTTTCGCGAGAATCGTGATAGTCGTCACTGCTTCGCTGAACGAAGCTTCGGCGTGCGCGCTTACGGCGCAAGCCTTCAGCGTGGTGCGCGTGCGCGCGTCGCTCGCCGCGTCGCGCTCGATTGTTTCGCCGACTTCGAACAAGCGCTGCGGATATGTTCGGTGCGTGTTTTCGCTCAATACCTCGAGAATTCCAGGCAAAAGCGAAGAGCGAAGCGCATTGTACTCGTCACTCACAGGATTCTTAATTTTAATGACTTTTTCCGGTGATTCGGCGCGAAGCGTTTTCGCTTCGCTCGTTAAAATGAATCCAGCGAATTCGACGAAACCAGCGCCTGCAAGCGCGTCGCGAGCGCGGTCGCTGAGTTCCGTTAAAGCGCTGACTGCGCCGCGAGTGAAAACGCGGGGCTTGAGTGGCGTGAACGCGTTGTAGCCGAAGCCGAGCGCGACTTCCTCGATTAAATCGACTTCATGCAAAAAGTCGGCTCGGTAGCGCGGGATGAACGCGATTACGTCGTTGCCTTTCGCGTCTTGAGCGTCTATTCGTTGCTTGCGCAAGCAATTAACGATTTCTTGTTTAGTCAAAGTTAAACCAAGTGCTTTGTTGCACTCTTTCGCGTTCAAAACCATTTTTTCCGGACGCGTTTCAGGGCAAACGAGTTTAACGCCTTTACTGTGAACCGTGACGCTTTCAATTCGCGCGCCGTCGTCCGCGTAATTCTGGCACAAAATATTGAGTGCGACGTTGCAAGCGTCGAAATCAGTTCCAGTAACGTCGAGAAACAAGTCCGTCGTGGCGTCAGTCACTGTCGTCAGCGTTCCGTTGATGATGGGAGGAAACGATATGACGGCGCCGTTAGCGTCAGTGATTACTGGGTACTGCGAAAAACCTTGGAGAGTCCAAGCGTATTCCTTTCCTTTAGGGTGCTCGCGCAGAATCTCGTCGAGGTTCATTTCCCGCTCGCAACCGAGTGGCACGAAAGAAATTTCGCGTCCCGCATAAGCCGCGTAACGCAACGGGAATTTTATGGGACGAGCGTCGTGAATGCCGATTGCGACTTTGCGTCTGCGGCGTCCATGCGTTAGCGTGAGTTTTTCTTGTACCTGCATTAGTTCCGCCACGTCTGCGTCGCGCAAACTCAGTCCACGCGCTAAAGCGCAAACAATTACTGGCCGCACTTTCAACACGCTTTCGTCAACGAAAACCTCGTTGCGCGTGGGCTTGACCTCCATTTTCGGCGCTCCGAGTTCGCTAGCGCGCAACCCGTTTATCGCGCGCGCTATTCCTTGCCTGCACAGCAAATCAGGTCGGTCGCCAGTAACTTCGACGGTGACTTCATCTCCATCAACGCTTTCAACGCTCGCCTTGACTTGCGGCAACGCTTCCAGAATCGCCGCTTCGTTCCACCGAGTGCGTTCCTTCAAGTACGACAAACTGACTTTCAGCGAAACCATTTTTTTCACCGACTTGCTGCTGGCAGTCTTCGCGCTTCTCTTTCCGCAAATTCTTTCGGAATCCAGTAAACAGCGTCTTGCAAAAACCTTTTGGCCGGTCTAGCGCCGAGTTTTTTAATCAGTGTGTTTCGCCAAGCGCGGTTAGTGAAGCCACTGAGTTCAACTACTTCGATTTCTCGACGGCGCGTTTCCAATAGCAACTCGCGCATTAAGGCGGTTCCAACGCCCTTTCGACTGAAACCTTTTTTGACTCCGAAAGCCAGCGAAAACTTATTTTTAAAGATTTTCGCCATCCAACGCGGCAGCGTTCGACAACTCATTATTGGCTCAAAGTAAGCCGTCTTGCCTTTTGGGAATAGTCGTTTCAACTCTCGATTGAAAGAATTTTTTTCCACTCGAACTTGCGAGTAAGCTAAAACTTGTTTTCCGTCTTCACTCAAAGCCGCGACCGCAAAGCTAGGGGCGTTTCCTCTTTTAAGCGTCAAATTCAGCGTAACCATTTTAAGCGGCACTCCTTTTTCAGTTACGCTTTCTGTGACTCTGTCCACTTGCCAATGCTCATCTTCCCTTAATCCAAATCCCCCGAAAAATTCGGAAAGCGTTCTTCGAATTTTTTCGTGCGCCGCAGCACAACGCACTTTCTTCACCACTTTTGCTTTAGGAACCTGATGTCGCGTGAAAACAAGTCGCGAATGTCCGTTATTCCAAGTTTGAGCATCGCTAAACGGTCGATTCCAAGCCCCCACGCTAAAACGGGAACGTCGACTTGGAGAGCACTCAGCATTTCAGGGCGAAACAGTCCCGCGCCGCCCACCTCCATCCAACCGCCTTGCGGCATTCGCGCGAGTAGTTCCACGCTTGGTTCAGTGAAAGGAAAATACGATGGCGCAAACCGCGCTTCCTCGGCGCCGAAAATGTCGAGCGCGAAATCCCGCAAGTAGCCGAGCAAGTCACGGAAATTCATCGACTCATCGCAAACAATTCCTTCGCATTGATTGAATTCCATGAGGTGCTTCCAGTCGATTGCTTCCGGGCGAAAGACGCGTCCAATGCAAAAAACTCGCAAAGGCGGCTTGATTCCGCGCGCGAGAACGCGAGCGCTAACGCTCGTAGTCTGCGAGCGCATGACGAGGCGCAACGCTATTTCCGGATTCCACTCGTAACGCCACCCCCTGCTTCCTTCAAGTCCTTCCTCGTGCGCCTTCCTAACGCGGGCAATCAACGCTTCGTCAAGAATCTCGCCTCGCGCTGGGTCTTCCACTTGAAAAACGTCGTGAATCTCGCGCGCGGGATGGTCTTGCGCCATAAACAACGCGTCCATATTCCAAAACTCTAGTTCCACCAGCGGCCCGTGTTCTTCGCGGAACCCCATTCCAACTAATTTTTCTTTCACTCGCCGCAATAGTTCCACGTAAGCATGCTTCTTGCCGAAAGCTACCGCCTCGAGTGGCGCCGCCGCGGTTTGCGGATCGTACTCGCGAAAACGCTTTCCCTTCCAAGAACCATCGCGAAGCATTTGCGGCGTCAAGCGCGAGACCACGCCGACTGCCGCGCCTCTTTCGAGCGCTTCAACCGCTTCGACTCCCTCTGCAGTGATTTCAACGTGCGCGGTTTTTTCTTCAACGACGCGCGCGAGCCTTCGCTTCTTCAAGATTTCTAAATCCATTGGAGGCAACACTTTTGCTTCGAGGCGTACTCCTTTCAAGCGCGCTAGCGCGCGCTCAGTAGGCGTTTCTGCTGTAGCAAGCGGCTTGAGAATCGTGACGCCGCCGCGCTTCTCGACTGCAGCGAGTTTGTCGCGCACGAGCCACTGCAACGCGATTCCGCGTTCTTCATCGCTCAATCCAGCGATGCGCGAGGCTTCCTCGAGTGACAGTCCTTCGCTCGGCGCGGCGCGCGCCAGCGTCGCGCGCAAGCGACGCTCGGGAGTGCCTCGCGCCGCGTAATCGGCGCCTTCCTCGCTCAACTCAATGAACTCGCGCGTCGAGCGCTCGACGCGCGCGAGTCCCGCGCTTTCAAGGCTTACGACAGCGCTCATGACTGTGGCGAGCGGTAAGCCGCTGGCTTCGCTTAACTCAACAGCGTCGACTGCGCCAGCGAGCTTGCGGCGGGCTAGCACACGCAGTATTTTTTCTTCGTTTTCG
>JAVYMB010000057.1:0-5262 GCA_038740145.1 Candidatus Norongarragalinales archaeon
GCGCTACGCGTTTTGGGTTTTGCTTACAAGCGCGTGAACGCTGAGCAAGCGAAGAAACCAGACGCGGAAAGCGTCGAAAGCAGGCTTGTTTTCGTTGGACTCGCGGGAATGATTGACCCTCCGCGGCAAGAAGCGCGAGAAGCGATCGCCGCGTGCCACGAGGCTGGAATCCGCGTCGTCATGGTTACTGGCGATAATCCTTATACAGCGCAAGCAATCGGTGAAGAACTCGGCTTGCGCAGTGAAGGCAAGCGGAGAGTCGTCAGCGGCGCGGAATTAAATGAATTAAGCGATGAGGAACTCGCGCAAATCGTGCGAGAAGTCGTCGTATTCGCCCGCGTTGCACCAGAACACAAAGTACGCATCGTGAACGCGTTGAAGGCGAACAGCGAAATCGTAGCAATGACTGGAGACGGCGTCAACGACGCGCCAGCGCTAAAGCGCGCTGACATCGGAGTCGCCATGGGCATCACGGGAACTGACGTCGCTAAGGAAGCAAGCGATATGGTGATTACGGACGACAACTTCGCAAGCATTGAACACGCGGTTGAAGAAGGCCGCATAGTCTACGACAACATCATTAAAAGCGTTCGCTATCTCTTGTCGTGCAACATCGGCGAACTCCTCACGATTTTCCTAGCCATAATCGCTGGCCTCAAGAGCCCCTTAGCGCCAATTCAAATCTTGTGGATGAACCTTGTGACCGACTCTGCTCCAGCGCTAGCGCTCGCTATGGACCCAGCCGATCCAGAGCTAATGAAGCGAAAGCCGCGCGACCCAAAAGAAAAAATCTTGAGCGCAAGCAACGTCAAGAAAATGCTTGCTGTCGGAGTATTGATGACGCTTGTCACGCTCGGCGTTTTCCTTTACTACCACGGCAGCGCGAACGCCTCGCAAGCCAGCAAGGCTGGAACCATGGCATTCTGCGTAATTGTTTTCTTCCAGTTGTTTTACTCGATTGAAATCAGTTCGGAAAAACGCGGGTTCAGAGCGTTGAACAAGTGGATTTTCGCTGCTGTGGGTGTCGGCTTCGCGTTACAGTTTGCAGTAGTGAACGCCGCGCCACTCGAACCTGTATTCAGGACGACGGCTCTAGCGGCGCGCGACTGGCTCCTCGCCACAGGACTCGGCTTTACCGCTATACTCATTCCCGAATTATTCCGCGCGCTTCGCGCAGTAACGAAAACAGCGAAGTAGCAAAAACAATTAAGCGGATGGAAAAAAGGGCTAACGCCGCTTTCGCACAGCGCGTAATAACGCTTCTATTCGTTCGTCGAGGTACTGCTTGTTAATCTTGTTTTCGAGGCTCGAATCGATTTTGTCTAGTTCTTTCTTCAGCGCTATCGCAGCGTCTTCGAGGCCAACGATTTTGTGTTCCACGTCGCGAAAACCCGCTTCAGTCGCCTTGCGCAAATCGAAAATCGTTTTCGCAAGCCAAGCGAAAACCGCGAGTACGACTAGCACGAGAACGAAAGAAACGATTGCGAACTCGCTCACTAAAAACCACCTTTCCATTTTTCAGTTTTTGCTTCAACGCTTTTCCTTGCCTTCCTTTTTTTTCCGCGCGACTCGCAGCGCAACGATGCGCCGCTTGTCGCGCTCTGCCTCGAATTCTTTTTCGTCCTCGATTTCTTTTGCTGCCTGCACGAGTTTGCGTTCCACGAACGCGGCGCTAGCTTTCTCCGCCGCCTTTTCGCGCAATGCTCGCGCGGTTTTCGCGAATTCGTTGAGGTAAAAGCTTATTTCGCTCAAGCGACTGTTCGTCGCGGCGAAGTCTTCGCGCGCCTTGCGCGAAAACCAGTAGAAAGCGAAGGCAAACACCGCTAGTCCAGCAAGAAAAAAACTGACGATGAGTGCGAAAAGCAATGCCGAATCCAAAGCGAGTCACCTTCGCCTTCTTGAAATAGTTGGTTCTTGAGCGTCTTTGTTTTTATTTGTTGAGTTTGCTTCTTCTCGGCGCAGTAACCTCTTCATTCCATCATTATAACCAGCCGTCGCGAATCGCGCGCGCGTTCAAACGCGTCTTGAACAAAGCGACGAGGAGCGCAGCGAGGCACACGAACGCGACAACGAAAAACCAGTCCGCGCTGTCGGCGCGCGCCACGTTGATTTGCAGAAAAGCTTTTTGGAACTCGGCTCCGTCGACGGAAACAATGATTCCTTCTGCGATGAAAGCGCCTTGGCTTTGCGGAGTCCACTCGACTTGAAGCACTCGCCTCTCGCCCGGCGCAATTGCGACGCCATCGCTTGCAAGTAAAGCTACTACCGCGCCGTCCGTAGACTCGTTTAAAATTTTTACGTGCAATGAAACGTTGAGTTCGTTCACGCCGTCGTTCGAGAAAAGCGCCGCTAAAATCACGCGCCGCCCAGGGTTCGAGCGCCAAGACTGAAACAACGCTGCTTCCTCGCGTTCGCCGCCAGAGGAAACGACGAAGCCTGAAAGCGTTCCAGCGTTTTGCGGTTTTGGAGCGACAACGCTTGCAATTCCTTCACCGCTTTCCCCGCTACCTTCAACTTCAATTTTGCTTTCCTCTACTTGAACGCGCCTCGCCTCGCTTTCACCGCTCTCGCCCTTCGCGTCAATGCAGCGCGCGCGCCACGAAAAAAATCCGCCTGTCGAAAAATTTATTGAAACTGCGACGGGCAAGTTTTTTTGTGCGGTAGTGTTTACCGCGGGAGACTCGTTCAATAAAACCATGCAGTTCAAAGGAGACGCGCCTGACGCTGTGAAGACGAAGCGGTGAGTTCCCAAAGGCAAAACCGCGTCTGCCGCAGGCGAGTTGAGAGTGACAGTGAAAGCAAGAGTCGAAGTGCTAAAGCAAGCAACCGCCAAAGACAAAAAAACCAGGAAAAAAGAAAACTTCACTTTTCCCGCCTTCCAGTTTTTCCTCGCTTTTTCCTTGCTTGTTTAGTTAAGAGTGTTAAATAAACCCTTTGAAAATAGGCCCATCCTTGAAAAAAGCATCGCGCGCAGCGAACCTTGCGAATCCAAAAAGTTTTTAAAAACCAGCACGTAATCCACGAAACCACGCGAAACCAACTTACTGGTTTAAAGCGGAGTTTCAAATGCCTTTCCACGCGATTTTTTCTTGGTTGCGCTCGTTGTTCGGCTCGCGCAAGACGTTCAGCCTTGGGCTTTACGGCGCGACGAACGTGGGCAAGACGACGCTAGCCAACCGTATAAGCACGGATTGGACTGGCGAGCCACTCGGCACCGTTAGCGAAATTCCGCACGAAACGCGAGCCGTACAAAAAAAAGAGCGAATCGAGCTCAGCGTTGATGGACGCAAGTTTACGATGAACCTCCTCGACATGCCTGGAATCGCTACGAAAGTCGACTACAGAGAATTCGTTCGCTACGGGTTGAAGCCGGCCGAAGCGCAACAGCGCGCAAAAGAAGCGACGAAAGGAGTGATTGAAGCGATAAAATGGCTAGAACACGTCGACGTGGCGCTTGTCGTAATGGATGCTTGTCAAGATCCTTACACGCAAGTAAACTTAACGATTTTAGGGAACCTCGAGGCGCGCGGCATTCCAGTCATAATAGTCGCAAACAAAATCGATAAAAAGAACGCGAAGCCCGAACGCATTCGCGCCGCATTCCCTCAACACCGCGTAGTTGAAATCAGCGCCCTCAAAGGAGACAACATTCACTTACTTTACAAAGAAATCGCGAAAACTGCTGGACGAAGATAGATACGTTAATAAAAAACAGCGCGAGGATGTAAAAATGGCGATTCAAATCGAGTTCGTTTCCGCAGCCGCGCTCGCAGGCAAGTCAAGCAACGAAAAAATAAAGTTGATTCTCGCGAGTGTAAAGCAAGACAAAATCGTTGTTCTCGAGCAAGCGCTTTCGCCTGCTGAAGAAAAAGAACTAATTACGCAGACAATGGGAAGTGTGAGCAAGCGTTTTCCGGGAATCGAGATTTCGTCGCTCAGCGAAGCGCCGGCGCGCGACTTGCGTTCAATGCTTTTAACACTGCTCGGCGGCAAGAGCGGGCTTACCGTGGTTGGGCCTTCAAACCTCGTAAAGCAAATAAAGCGCGACCCAGGAAAGCTTCGCTTGCTCGCCAGCGAGTAAAAACCAGATTAAAGAAAAGGAGTTTGCAGTGCCTCACAAGTGCGTGCGTTGCGGACGCGTGCTCGCGGACAAGTCGCCTGAACTCTTTAAAGGGTGTTCTTGCGGCTCACGCGTTTTCGTGTTTTTACGCGACGACCAAGTAACGCTCGCCGAACTCGAGGCAAGCGGAATCACGCCGTCGAACGAGCAAAAAGAAAAAGCCGCTAGTGAAGCGATTGACGCGCGAGAACTCGCATGGCTTGAAGAAGAACTGTCGCCGCTCGCAGTCGAAAAACCAGTGAGCATTGATTACGACGCTGCGGAGAACTTGCGCGTTCTTGAAGAAGGCAGTTACGAAGTCAACGTTTCCTCATTAATGCGCGGAGACCCCCTCGTAGTCAAAAGCGAGAAAGGAATTTACTACATTCGCTTGCCAGAGTTCAAGAAGCACCAAGAAACAGCGCGAAGGAAAAAGCGAGGCGGCCACGCGTAGCCACCGAATCGTCTTCGCTTCACCTCAAATACTTTTTGATTCGCTGTTTTTCACTCGGTCGAAACACGGCGACGCCTTTCGCGTTGTTAGTCGTGCGTTCGCCGAAACCACGCGCACGCGCCAAGTCGATTTCACTCGCTTCCCAGCCGCCTTGCCGCGTGCGCTGTGCAACGACTGCGAGAGTGTTCACAACGCGCGCACCCACAGCACTTGCCTCGCGCACAGCGTCAGCCATAGCGCTTCTCGCTGCTTCGCCGTAGCAAACCGCGAATAAAGCGAGTTTTTTTTCTTTCCACGAGCCAGCGTTTTCCCGCAGCGCGCGCACGGCTCGCTCGCTCGCGTAACTCCAAAAGAGTTTTCGGTGCGTGGTGAAGCCGAAGAAAACCAACTCTGCGTCAGCAATGCTTTCTTCGAAGGTATTCTTGATTAAAACGGAGTTTTCGTTGGCTTCGCGTACGCCTTCAGTGATTTCGCGCGCCAAGCGCAGGAGGACGTCGTCTTCTTCGCACGTTAAAACAACGATTTTCATAAAGCAACCGCCTTAAATCGTTTAAAGCGCTTTTAAATAATAATTCCGCTTATTTTACGCTGGTGCGGAAGGTGGCAGGAAAAACCATAACTAAATTCAAAAAGCGGGTAAGGAAAGCCGAAACAGCTGCTTCAAAGCGCCGCGTTTTCGTTGCGCCCAGCGTTCTTTCTATTGATTACT
>JAVYMB010000058.1:0-4102 GCA_038740145.1 Candidatus Norongarragalinales archaeon
GACTTCCGCCCACGACTTGAAAGACCTCAAGCCTTCCGCTTCAGCAATCGGCGAAGGAAAAAGCGTTGCGGTGGTGGAAACACTCGCCGCAGGGCTAGCTGCAACGCTCGGCTTAACGATGGGCCAAGCGTAAGGCTCGCGTTCAACGCAGCCGGAAAACGCGATGGTGAAGAAAAGCAGGAATAACGCGGCGATTGGGAAAACAATTTTTTCAAGATTTTTTTTCAAGACAAGCCCCCCTCCTTAAATTATTGTTTTAATCGTTTAATTGCAGTTGTTTTTAAACACTAGCAGAATCATCAAGTAAAAACTTGAAAAACACTATCAACGGAATTGAGCAAAACAAAGATAAATACTTGAGTGAGATAGCAATAACGTGGAATATTATTTTTGGCTTCACGCAATACCTTCAGCGATTGCTGCTTTGTTGATAGTTGTTTTAGCGGTGCAGTGCCGCTTGCGAAAACTCGCGCGGCACAAGCTAACGGCTTACGCAATGGCTTTCTTCGGTTTGCTTGGACTAGCGGGCTTTTTATTGAATGGAGTTAAATTCTCTCTTTCTTTTTCGGTTTACGCGTTGCACGACTTTGCTGGAATCGCTTCACTGTTAACGTCGCTAGCTCCTTTTTTTATAATCAAGTTCGGTGACGGAGTTTTTTCGCCTAAACACTACGCTTGCGGTTACGCTGCCTCCTTATTCGCAGTGGTAGCGCTAACTTCCGGACTAGTTGCTTACGCTCCAACAATTGCGTCTCTCTTGTTTCCAACCGACTCTCTTCAATTGATTCAACCGCCTTCCTCGATCGTCGCTGCGTCTTCGCCTTCGCCTTCACGAACAACCTGCGTTTCACGCGAAGAACTTCGTTCAGTAAACGCTTGTTGGGTTGCAGTGGACGGCGTGGTTTACGACATGACTGGAATGCCGAAGTGGAGTGGCGGAATGCATTTCGACTGCAAGTGCAATTCAGAATACTCGTCAAGCGAGCTTCCTTCAACTCATTCCAGTAAGCGTTATTACGGACGCGTGGTGGGACTGCTCTGCAGTTAAAATGTAGTGCGTGTTTGAAGAAAAATAATCGGCAGAATTAAAATTTTTGTTTTTCAAAACGGTGGGAGGTGACTTGTTTTTTGTTCAACGATTACTGTAAATTAAAGCGCGGGCCTCAAGTCGTGTTGCCTAAAGACGCTGGACTAATCGCGGCATTCACGGGCGTCGGCAGCGGCGACCATTGCGTTGATGTCGGAGCAGGCAGTGGTTGGCTCGCCGTATTCCTCGCGAACATCGTCGGCGAAAAAGGCAGGGTTTGGAGTTACGAATACCGCGAGGATTTCGCGGAACTCGCGGAGCGCAACGCGAAGAAGGCCGGATTCGACGGAGTAATCGAAATCGTGAGGAAAGACGCGAGCCGAGGCATTGAACAAAAAAACGTGGACGTCGTTACGCTCGACTGCGCTGACTCCGACGAGTTGCTTCCAATTGCTTTCGAGTGCTTGCGTAAAGGCGGAGCGTGCGTTGGCTACTTGCCTCACGTGGAACAAGTAAAGCAATTCGTTTTCGCGGCGAGCGCCGCTGGATTCAAAGTCGAACGCGTCGTCGAGGGAATCGTGCGCGAGTGGCTCGTGCGCGAACGCGGCTGCCGCCCGGAAAACACGGGGTTGACGCACACTGGCTTCCTCGTGTTTTTGCGCAAGCCTTGAAAAAAGAAAAAAAGCGGTTACTTTCCGCGCTTTTTCGCGTGCAGAATCAGGTCCATGAGGCTAATCGCTTCGTTGATTTCCTCGTACTCGCGCACGTAACCCATGTCAATCCAATAATCATCGAACACGAAGCCGAGCAGCTTGCCTTCGCGCGCAAGCCGCGGCAAGACGTCGAAAGCAAAGTCGCCTTTTTGCGGCAAGTAACCCCAAATTTTTTTGTTGAACGCGTACACGGCGGCGTTACCTAGGTTTTCAAGAACGGGTTTTTCTTCAAAACGCGTTACTTTATTTGTTGCTTTGTCTAAGTGAGCGATGCCGACTTGCAATGGTTGCGTCAAACGCTTGAGCGCGACTGTTGCAATCGCTCCTGCTTCGTCCTTGTGCTTCAAGTGAAACTCAAAGACTTTGCGGTAACTCAAACTCGTTAATTGGTCTCCCATGAGAACGAGAAAGTCGTCGTCTTTGATTAATGCTTGCGCGTTCTTCACGCTTCCAGCGGTTCCGAGTTCTCCTTCTTCAACGCTGTATTTGATGTGCACGCCGAACGCGCGTCCGTCGCCGAAGTGTTCCTCTATTTTTTCGCGCAAGTGCCCTACGGTGAACACTAAATCAGTGATTCCCTCGCTCGCCAAGTGCTCTACCGTATATTCGAGGACTGGCTTCCTGCCGAGCAACAGCATTGGCTTTGGAAGGTTCAGCGTGTACGGGCGCAAGCGCGTGCCTTTACCGCCGCACAAAATAACTGCTTTCACGACGAACCACTCGTCCAGTAAAGCAACGCGTTTGAAGAAAACCTCTTTTTTGCTCTTTTTTTGCTTTCGACTCGCCTTTAAATTTTTTTGAACCTGCCTGAAAGTTTCTTGAGAACCGCCGGCAGTGTCGTATACTCCATTTCGTCGAGCCCGAGGCGGTGCGGCTCGAACGGACCGTGCCTGCGCAAGTAATCAGCGGCTTCGTTTGCTTTCTGCCGCGCGAGGTCGAAACTCGGGTCGTCGAACAAGTCCATTGGCCCCTCGAGGCGTCCGTCCGCGAGTTGGAAGCCGAACGCGATGACGCGAGGCGGACCGTCGAAACGGCTCGGCTTCGCGGTTTTTTGAGAGCAAGGCATTAACGGGCCGTGGTGCGAACCACGCATCCAGCCTTCAACGATGAAGGGGAACGCGAACGGCTCGAGAATTTCGCCGAGAGCCGGCAGTCCGCTTTGCGAGCGAACGATCAACACGGGATCGTCTTTGCCCACGTAACGCCCCGCCATGAGAGAAAGTTTTTGAGTGCTGCTGGCTGCTGCAGGAATGCCGTCGCTGCGGCGAATCACGCGCGAAACCACGTAGCGTCCAGGCGCGCCGATGAGAGCGAGGAGTTCGTATGCTTCTTGCGGGGTGTGCAGTGAAACCGCTTTGTGTTCTATAACATCGTGCACGACGAACTCGAATCCTCCTTGCATTGACTCGTCAATGACGAGTCCCGCCGTGTTGAACGGGTCGGCAAACATTTTGAATAAAGGATAGTTCCACGCTCCCGCACTCGTCTTGTCAGCCATAAAGACGACTATCGGCTCGCTCTTGCGTTCTTCGAGTTCCATTTCTGCGACGCCGGGACCCATGCCTTTCACGTTTCCAGAGAAGGCGTCGCTCAACAAGTCTTGCCCCGCGCCGTACAACTTGAGTTTTTTCGCGAGTTCAGTGCCTTTAACGAAAGTGTCCCAAGCGAGCTTGTGGACTTTCGCGTTTTCCTCGCCGTGGTAGTGCGTCATAATGAGTTGCAAGTCGTCTCCGCACGCCGTCACGCAAGCGTCGCGCAAGAGCCCCGATTTTTTCGCTTTCGCCATTTCCGCTTCGGCGATCTTGATTATTTCAGGATGCACTGAATGGTGTCCTGGAAAACCGCCGATGTCCGCTTTAATGACGCTTAAAGTCACTTTCGCCATTTCACAATCCACCTCTTCGCTTTTTTTTTAGAGAATTCGTGCGAGGAGTTACGCCGCCCTCCTTTTTTAAATGCGCGCTTCGAAAAATATTTCGAATTAATTTCGAGCTGATTTTTCGTGGCAGGCGTTTTCAAGGCTTACGACGTCAGAGGAGTTTTTCCAAGCGAAGTAAACGAGGCTTTGTTCGAAAAAATAGGGCGCGCGTTCGTTGAATTCACTCGCGCCCGGAACCTCGCGTTAGGCCGCGACTGCCGCTTGAGCAGTCCCTCGCTTTTCAAGGCTTTCGCGGCAGGCGCAGCGCAATTAGGGTGCGACGTAACCGACTTTGGGTTAGCGCCCACACCGTTAGTTCACTTCGCCGTGTGCTCGCGCGGCTTTGACGCTGGCGCGGTAATCACGGCTTCACACAACCCGCCGAATTACAACGGCATCAAGTTTTTTTCGCGCGGCGGCAAGCACTTGAGTTGGGAAAACGGC
>JAVYMB010000058.1:4112-5229 GCA_038740145.1 Candidatus Norongarragalinales archaeon
ACGGTGAAGAAAGGCGCGGTTGTCAAGGAGAAACCGCCGCGGCTTGGAGTCATTTCGCAAGTCGACGCAGCGCCTTCTTACGTCGCTACCGTTCTCGCGAAAAACAAGGTTTCGCGGCGCGTGAGCGTAGTGCTTGACGCTGGAAACGGCAGTGGCGGTCCACTCGCGTTGCGTTGTTTGCGCGAAGCAGGCTGCACAGTCACACCAATTTTTTGCGAGCCGAACGGCGCGTTTCCGAATCACGCGCCAGACCCAACGAAAACTGAAAACCAACGCGCTGTGCGTGAACGCGTCGTTGCTGTAGAAGCCGAGTTCGGCGTTGCGCTAGACGGCGACGCCGATCGAGCAGTGTTCTTCGACGAATTCGGCGACGCCGTTCCTGGAGACGTCGCGCTAGCCGTATTCGCGCAAGACGCGCTCGTCACGCACCCCTCGTCGAAAATCGTTGTAGACGTGAAGTCGTCGCTCGGCGCACTCGAAGCAATTCGCGAGGCGGGCGGCGAACCAGTTTTTTCGCGAGTCGGACACTCTTACATTCACGAAGCAGTGCTTCGGTTGCACGCCGCGTTCGGCGGCGAATACAGTGGGCACTACCACTTCGCGGAAAACAACGCCGCCGACGACGGCATTTTCGCCGCGCTGCGAATGGCGCGAATCGTTGCACGCACTGGTTCGCTGTGCGAACTCGCCGCCGAAATTCCGAAATACCACGCTGTTCCTGAAATGCGCATGCGCGTTTCAGACGAAGAAAAATTCGTCGTCGTCGATTCCGTGAAAAAATCGTTGAAAGAAAAATACGGAGCCGAGCGCGCAATTACTATTGACGGAGTGCGAGTCGATTTCGGCGACTCTTGGGGCTTGTTGCGCGCTTCAAACACGGAGCCGCTACTCTCGGTTCGCTTTGAGGCGAAGACGCATTCGCGCTTGAAGGAAGTGCACGAGATTTTCGCGCGAGAACTCGCGGAACGCGGCGTCAAGCTTCCGCCGCTCGAGGAAATGATGAAAGCCGCGAAGTGAGCGCTTTTGCTTTCAATCATTATTCCGACGCACAACGAGGAAAAAAGAATCGCGGTGACGCTCGACGCTTTAACCAAGTTTTTGCGCGAGCGTTACGACT
>JAVYMB010000059.1:0-5202 GCA_038740145.1 Candidatus Norongarragalinales archaeon
CGATGTCGGCGGAGTCGACTCGATTAAAGCGCGTTTTTACGATGAAAACGCTGACACGGCGTTCAACGGAAAAATATGGTACTCTACAAGTGGAGGGGCGGCGAAAGCATATAGTTCAGCTTTCACTTCGCCACGCGGAAGCGTTGGAATACAGCAAGCGACTGTGGCGCAGGTGAAATACGCGCTTTCATTCACGCCTGCAGCCGCTATAGCGACTCCAGTTGCTACGAGTGCGCCAATGGAAACGCCGACAGCAATACCGTCGCCTAGTTCTTGCCCGCCTAGAACAATCTCGTGTTGGTGTCCCGACCACTCTCAATGCCCTGAATACCAAGACGCTTACGGATGCTGGCATTGGAATCCGGCAAATTGCCCGCAGTATCCGACTCCAACCGCGACTCCAACGCCCACTCCAATTCCAGGCTCGTGCAACGAGTTGACGAACGTAGTCGCGTCGAAGGATGAAGGATTGAGCGTTTGCGGTTTCACCGTCACGCCGCGAAGGTTTTACGAAAACCGCGCGGGGTCTGGTTGGTGGACGATGGTTGACTATGAAGTCAACGGCCGCTTGCTTCAAACCGTGCGCGAATACCAAAGTACTATAATGACTAGCGAAGGCGGACGCGCTTTATTCATCAAGTTTGGCTCTGACTTCACTGCGACGACCGCGGAAATCGCTCAAATCGTGCCTTTCGAAAAGTATTTCTTGCACTTGAGGCAAGGCGAAATCGTTTCGCTTGCGAATGGAACGCGAATCACGCTTGAAAGCGCGAGTGCGGCTGCTGAAGGATGCGGCACAGCGGTTTTCAGCGCCACGCCGCTTGCAAGCACTGCAACGCCTCAAAGACAATCGATTACCACGGGGCAAAACGCTGTTCTTTCGGGTAGAGTGCGCGCATTCGTTTTCACTGTGCACTTGGACGGCTCCGTAACCGTCGGCTTCACGCCGAGTTTAAGCGAGTTGCCGCCTTTAACGAGCGACGTGGTTTCAAGCGAGCCTGCTGGCTTCCAAGTTTTTTCTTGCTTTAACGGAGTGCCTCGCGGAAACGCTGGAATAACTTACCGCTTCGTGAGGCGTTGCGGAACCTTCCGTCCAGTAGGCGACCAACAAATTCTTGTTGACTACCGCAGTGAAGGCTCGATGGAGAAAACGCATTGCTTTGTCGACGGTTCTTTCGACATGTTTTACCACGACTCATCGTCGCTGCAAAAACCAGTTGGATATACGCCGGCAACGCAACCAGTGAACGTCATTGACGTTGCGTGGAAGACTATCTCGCGAGCCGTAGGCATTTCACCTGCAGTAAGTGAGGAAGCTCCGCCTACTCCGCCGAGTGAACGCGCGTCCACCGCGAAAATAGAACTAGCGGCTGGCTGGAATCTCGTCAGCGCCCCTCTGGAGCAAGCACGAGTAAGTGCAACTGACTGCGCTGCGCGCTTGCTTTGGCACTGGAATCCCGCTACTCGCGCTTACGAGTCGCCTGTAAAACTCGCTGTCGGCACGCGCCTTGAAGCGATGAAGGGGTACTGGGTGTTCGCCGACAACGCGTGCTCGTTTTCCGTAGAAGGAAGTGGCGCGGCGAGCGTTGAAGGAAAGCCGCTGTTCGCTGGGTGGAATCAAATCGGCGGACCTATGCACCCAGTTTCATTCAACGCGGTTTCAACAGCGTGCGTCGTAACAAGCGGGCCGTGGGAATACAACAGCGCGGCGCAGAAGTACGTGAAAGCGGGTGCGCTTCAGCCAGGAAAAAGTTATTTTGTGAAGGTTGCGGGCGACTGTCAACTTTATGAAACCAACGCGGGCAGCGAAGACTTGGCGCCGCCAGCTTTGCCTTCAGACAACGCGGCGCAAGTTCAAAGCGAAGAAAGAGTGCGGAGCAACGTGGAAAACAAAGGCGTTTCAAGCCGAATAGCCACGCAAGTTCGTACTAGGGAAGACGCGGCAATTATAAAAGAAAGTAGCGAGAGCGACGCAAACGACTATGAGAAAGCCGACTACGACAAAGCACAGAAGGGAAGCAAAGGCGGAAGTAAAAGTGTTGCCGCGACGCGAACAACGACAGCAAGTTGAATAAACTAAACCATTGGAACTAAATCGTTGGCGGAAACAATTGCGAGGCGCAAGAGGCGTATTTTTGAAATGACGATTAACAAAAGCAGTAAATTTTTTTTTGCTACGGCGTTTTTCGCGGCTTTTGTTTTAACCGCGGGTTTGACGAACGCCACAGTATACGCGGTTCCAGCGTCAAGCGATTCCGCGGTTGAACTCAAGCCAGGAGACTCTATCCTCGTGAACTCTCACAAAATCGTTTTGAAGCAAATCGCTGTTGACGCCGCAAGCGGCGCGCCGCAAGCATGGTTTGACGTTTACGATTCGCAAGGCAACAAATTACAGACCCTTGCTTTGTCTCCGTCAAGCTCCGCCCAGTGCTCTGCTTCAACAAAAGCTTCAAGCGAATTCAAAATTCAGTCGTTCACCGTAAAAATAGACGACATAACTGCCAGTGGCTCGAACGACAGTTCAAGCAGCGGCTTCGGGCAAGCGAAAATGATTTTATCTACTCCTGAGCCAGTCGCTGAAAAAAAAGCACGCAGCGAAAGCGTCGCGGTGACGCCAGCGGCGGTCGCGCATAGCGAGAGCGGAAGCGTGATTTCAAAAAGCGTTGATTCCGTCGTAAATCAGAAACAGCAAGGCATGGACAACGCCAACGCGCAAGTCAATGCGTTAACTGCCAAGCCTGTAGAACAAGAGTTCACTGAATCGGCGTCTGAAAAAGAAAATAAAAAACAAATCGTTTTGGTTTTGCGCAAGGGCTGGAACATGGTTTCAAACCCGTTAGCAGTCGGCGCGTTATTCAAAACGAATTGCGAGGCAGCGAAGATTTGGCGTTATGACGCCGCGGCAAAGCGTTACGATTCGCTTGGCGCGCTCGGCTCAGCAGTTCTCGAACCTGGGGCGGGCTACTGGATTTACTCAAACGGCGAGTGCACGATTTCTTTTGAAGGCAGCGAGTACCGCTTGAACGGTGTTGCTTTGCACGCTGGCTGGAACCAAATCGGTTCAGCGTCGGAAGCAATATCGGCAAGCGAAGCGCTTGCGAATTGCGTGGTGACGAGCGGGCCGTGGGGTTTTGATGCAGCGACGCAACGTTACTTTAAAGCGAGTATTCTCCAGCCAGGAAAAGCGTACTTCGTGCGCGTGGCGGAGGCGTGCCGTTTAAGTTGAGTTTAACGTAGGTTGAAAGAAAAAAATAGAAGCGAAAAAATTAGATTGAGGTGAGTGTGATGAACGCGGCGAAACTTTTTGCCTTGAGTTTGTTTGCACTAGTGTTTTGCGCTGGGTTGGCGTCTGCGGGAAGCACGGCGCGGTTGAAAATTACCACTCAAGTCGCCAGCGAATATTCTTTCGACGAACTGCGTTCGCAATTACCTGAGTTGAGGTTCGAGATTAACCGCGACGGAAATTTTTTCCCGGCACGTTACGGAAACGATTTTTCTTGGGATTTCTACGTCATTAAAGGTGATTGGGGGCGCCACAGCAACCCGCCTGCACCAAGCGGACGCTTCATTGACGACAGAGCGAACGCTGCTTCGTTTCCAAACGGCAACGTCGGCGCAATGTATTACGGTGTTTGGAGGGGGGACTTGTCAGTATTGCGCAACAAGCGAGCCGCCAATGGAAACGCCATTCACCCAGGCGACACCATCTCGCTCGTTTTTTGGGCTTCAAAACAAGTCGGGTTAATCGAATGGTATGTTGCGGACTACAAGGCAACTCGAATAAAGCCTTCAATAACTATTACAGATGTTTTGCCTACTGGAGCATTGCTTCCGCCAGTGAAAGTCGCGGTTTCGTGCAATAACTACGGAACTCCAAGCGGTGATTGCGTTTGCTCCTTCAAAATAAACGACCGCAACACCGGCTCGCTCGCCCACAAAGGCAACGGCAGGTACGAAAGCGCTGAACTCGCGGGAGGACGCTTCGCCTTAAACCAGCCGAACAAAGTCACAGTAACTTGCAACGAGCGCGGTTACGCAAACAACAAGGCGACTGTGGAATGGTGGTTCACGCCAGTAAAGCCAACCGCCTCGCTTTCCGCCTCGCCTTCAAGCGGCACAGGACCTTTCTCAAGCATTCTCAACGCGCGTTTCCAAAACTTGCCTGACGGCGCGACGACTGCGAAATTTTATTGCTGGCAAGGCGACACGCCGCACGAGGAAGTGATTAATGGTGGAACAGCATCGCACTCATGCGATTACCCGCGAGTCGAACGAACGACTTTTTACGAAGCACGAGTAGAAGCGGCTGGCGGCGCAGCTGTCGCGCGAGCAGCGATAATGAATTACGCGTTCATTCCGCCTCGCGAGCGCGTGACGAACGTTCGCGTTACCGACTACTCACCGCGCGGCGGCGCGGAATATCAAAACCCGATTTCATTCACGGCGACCTGTGCGATTGATGGTGAAAACCTCGACCCAACGAACACTTGTGGTTGTTACGCTGAATACGGGGTGAATGGCTACGATAACAGAATCGAGTTGCATTGCAGCGTGAGTCGTGCTTCGCCAACGCTTGTGGAAAATTCTTGTAGTGCGACTCTCGCACAGCAACTCAACGAGGGAACGTACAAAGTGCGAACCACTTGTAGTTCACCGAAATTCCCGCGTGCTTACAGAACGATTCCAGATACTTTCAGAGTCGTTGTCAGTGGACGGCAAAACCAGTTCGCGTTCTGCAGTGTTCAGCCGAGTACGGCGCTCGTTTACAAAGGCGAAAGCGCGCAATTCGCAATCAAGTGTCAAGATGAAACGCGCAGTGAAATCGCTTGCCCGAACGAGTATTATTACGATTGGAGCGTGCGTGGCGGAAGCAACGGCTTCATCGGCCGCGTGTCGCCTAATGGACAAGCAACGACGACGTTCTACGCGACTGCCGAAGGCAACGGCGCGCTCGCAGCAATCGCCAAGCGCAATCGCGAGTGGGTTGTTTGCACTAGCTCGAGCGTGACGGTTCGAGAGCGACAACAACCGCGTTACTTGAATTCTTGCGTGATTGCGCCGAGCGAACGCAGCGTTGACCGCGGATTCACCGCTCGCTTTGCAGTAAATTGCTTCGACCAATTCGGCGCGGCTTTCAACTGCCCAGCAAGCGTTACTTGGGGCGTTCTCGGCGATGGCGGCGTGCGAATTGGAACAATCGCT
>JAVYMB010000060.1:0-5092 GCA_038740145.1 Candidatus Norongarragalinales archaeon
GCGAAAAGTTCCGCAGCATACTCTTCAGCCTCAAAAGGCGTTTTCAAGTGTTCGCCGCTGACTTTCACGCCTTTGCCTCCCGTCAAGCCGTCGGGTTTGACGACGAAGCCACCAAACTTTTCTTGCAGTTCTTCCGCGTAACGCTTGACTTGCTTGACTTCATCGCGAACAAACGACTTGAATTCAGGGTTGCCGGGAATCTTGTGGCGCGCGAAGAGTTCGCGAGTAAACGCCTTGCTTGTTTCCAAGCGCGCGAGTTCGCGTTTTGGGCCAAAGCAAGGAATTCCACGCGACTCCAGCGCATCGGCGATTCCAGCCGCAAGCGGTGCTTCCGGACCGACGACGCAAACATCGATTCCTTCACGCTTCGCGATTTCACTTATTAAAACCGCGTTGCACTCGTCTTCGCGAAAAACCTTCGCAGCCAGCGCCGCGATTCCCGGGTTGTTGTTCTTAGTCACAGCAAAGAGAACGGCGTTGCTTGACTTGACAACTGCTTTCGCAATCGCGTGTTCTCGCGCCCCCCCGCCGACTAGCAAAACTTTGTTAGTCACTTGTTTTCCTCCTGCCCTTTCAATCCAAGTAAATGTCTTCCTTGCTTATTCCGCGAAGTTTTTGCCTGCGCTCTCGCTCGCGCATTCGCGCGAATTCGTTCATGTCCTTCGCTTCAATCTTCGTCGGATACTCGCCAGTCAAGCACGCCACGCAGAGTCCAGGCACGCCTACGGCGCGCTGCAATCCTTCAAGCGTTTGGTAAGTGAGTGCGTCGCAACCCAACTCGCGCCGAATTTCTTCAACCGTTTTGCCTGCCGCAATGAGCTCGCTTTTCGTCGGAAAATCAATTCCGTAAAAACACGGCGACACGATTGGCGGACAAGTTACGAAGAAATGCACTGTTTTAGCTTTTTTCTTCACGAGTTCAATGATTTTGCGGCTTGTTGTTCCACGCACGATGCTGTCGTCAACCAACGCCACGCGCTTGCCTGCAACTACGGAGTCAATCACGTTCAAGTTAACGCGTACCGCGCTCTCGCGTTTTTCCTGTGACGGCATAATGAACGTCCGCGCAACGTAACGATTCTTGATGAGTCCTTCGCGCGACTTGACTCCGATTTCCTCAGCAAGTGTTTGAGCCGCGGCTCGACTCGTGTCTGGAACTGGGAGAACAACGTCAACCGCGCAGCAACCGCTTTCCGCGCTTGCGTTTCCTTGCCTTTTGCAAGCGGCGCCGAGTTCTCTCCCCAACGCGAGGCGGGCTTCGTAAACGCTTTTACCGTCTAAAACGCTGTCTGGGCGCGCGAAGTAAACGTATTCAAACATGCAGTGCGCTGGCTTTGGCGCAGCTTTAATCGTTTTCGTTACGACTCTGCCTTTCGGCGTGACGATGACTGCTTCGCCTGGACGCACGTCTCTCTCCAACTCGAAGTCTAACGCGTCGAACGCCACACTCTCGCTCGCGAACGCGCGCGCAACGACTTCGCCCGCCGCGTTTTTCTTGAAGCCCATAACCATAGGCTTGATCGCGAGCGGGTCGCGGAAAGCGAGTAAACCCTCGCCTTCAAGAATCGTGACTACCACGTAACTCCCGTTTACTCGACGCATTACTTCAGCAACCGCGTCAAAAAC
Source organism: Candidatus Norongarragalinales archaeon (assembly GCA_038740145.1). Lineage (GTDB taxonomy): Archaea > Micrarchaeota > Micrarchaeia > Norongarragalinales > Norongarragalinaceae > CAITNU01. Next base: position 1,627 of record JAVYMB010000060.1, read on the forward strand.
ACGGTCGTGCGACAACGGGTTGCCGTACAAGCACTCGTTTTTCGCTAAAGCGTCGGCGAACACTTGCAAAATGACTTCAACGTCGCAATGCCCTTCAATGCGTTCCTTGTACTTTTTGTACAACTCGCCGTAATTCACGACATTGCCGTTGTGGGCCATCGCGAGTGCGTTGGGAACGCCTACCGTGAATGGTTGCGCGTCGAGTTTAGGGTTGCTTCCAATAGTCGCGTAACGCACTTGCCCGATTGCGACGCTTCCCTTCAACGGCACTAGGTTTTGCGGAGTAAAAACGTTTTGCACTAGTCCGACTCCCTTCTTTAAGTGTATGCGAACTCCGTCGAAACTCGCGATGCCAGCGCTGTCTTGCCCTCTGTGTTGAAGCGAAAGCAAGCCAGTGTAAGCGTCGAACGCTGCTCGCCCTCCGTCAAAACGAATTACACCTATTATCCCACACATTTCTTTTTCAACGCCCCCTTTGTTTAAAACAATTCAGCGAGTTTACGCGCTTCTGTAGGCCTCAACCGCCTGCGATTAAACAATGTAACTTCAAGAGCTGGAGCGAGTGGAACGCTCGACTTTTCACCCTGGTTTTTTTCGGTTCTTTTTTTGTTTCTCTTCACCCAAAGGTATCCCGCAAAAAATTTGTCCGGCAATTTGCTTGGCTGCACTTTACGAAGCGGCGTGTAAATATACCAAGGCACGAGTTTTCCTTTAACCCGCCTCGCTTCAACTATGCACTCTGGATTTTGGGGATGCCTCCGGTAAACTCCGCGCTTAGCCAAGCTAGGCAAAATTCCTTGCCGCCCGCCAGACAACTTAGGCATTTGCCTTCAACTCAACCTTTTTCTTCAAAAACTTTTTAATGCTTGAAGTGCCTCGTTCCAGTGAAGACCATCGCGATTCGCCGCTCGTTTGCAGCTGCGATGCTTTCCTCGTCGCGAATGCTTCCACCCGGCTGAATGATTGCCGTTATTCCAGCGCGCGCGGCTTCATCAACGCAATCACGGAAAGGAAAGAACGCGTCGCTCGCAAGGACGCAGCCCTTCGTCTTGAGTTGCGCGCGCCGCGCTTTTTCGACTGCGACGCGCACTGCATCAACTCGACTCGTTTGTCCGGCGCCGACGCCGACGAGTTGTTTTTCGCTCGCAATTACGATGGCGTTGCTCCGCTCGTGCTTGACGAAGCGAAGCGCGAACTCCAACGCTTTCTCTTCTCGCGCCGTCGGCTTTCGCTTGGTGACTACGCGCCAGTCGCCAGCGAGTTCTTCATCCGGCTCTTGCACGAGCATTCCTCCTGCGACGGAACGGTATTCGCGATCTGGCTTGACTTCCATCAAGCGCGCGCAGTCGAGCACGCGCAAGTTTGGTTTTTGCTTGAAGACGTTGAGTGCTCGCTCGTCGATTTTCGGCGCAATCACGATTTCAGCGAATTGCCGCACGCACGCTTTCGCTGTCTTCAAGTCAATTGGGCGGTTAAAGGCGAACACTCCGCCGAAAGCACTGATTGGATCGCAGGCAAGCGCTTGCTCGAACGCTTGACTCAATGTTTTCGCCGTCGCGCCTCCGCAAGCGTTGTTGTGTTTGACTATCACTGCCGTAGGCGGCTCGAGGCGAAACTCGCGAATGAGCGCGATTGCCGCGTTCGCGTCGAGGTAATTGTTGAAACTCATTTTTTTTCCTTGCAACAACGGCGCATCAAACAAACCTGGTTTGTTTGCCCCGAAAAATTTGTACGCCGCGGCTTTCTGGTGCGGGTTTTCGCCGTAACGCAGTTCACCTTCGCGCTCAAGGCGCAACACGATTTCTTCAGGAAAATCTGCTCCACGCTTTTTCAAGCCCGCTTCGCCTTCGAAAAACTCTTTAATTGCGTAATCGTAAGCCGCGGTTCGCGCGAACGCGCGCGCCGCGAGTTCAGCCCGCGTCTTGTCGCTCACGCTTCCGCCACTCGCCTTGATTTCCGCGGCGACGCGCTCGTAATCACGCGGGTCTACGACGACGCAGACGTGCTTGTAGTTTTTCGCTGCAGCACGCGCCAACGCCACTCCTCCAACATCAATTTTTTCGATTACTTCGCTCGCAGGCGCTCCACTCGCCAGCGTTTCCTCGAACGGGTAAAAATTGACGGCTACGACGTCAATCGGCTCGATTCGTTCACGCTTCCGTTCTTTCTCGTGCACCGCGTCGCCGCGCTTAAACAAAATTCCGCCGAAAACACGCGGGTGAAGCGTTTTCACTCTCCCGCCGAAAATCTCTGGCGACCGAGCGTAATCCGAAATTTCGCGCACTGCAATACCGTTTTTCTTTAACAACTCTGCAGTTCCGCCCGTGCTCATTATCTCAAAGCCAGCGTCACGCAAAGCCCGCGCGAACACTACTGCGCCCGTCTTGTCGAAAACGCTTATCAACGCGTGCTTTGGACCCTTGTAACTCGTCTTGACTGGCTTAACTGGCTTCGCAACCGCGGCGCCCGCAACTGCTTGCGTTGCAGTAGCGGTTTTTTCAAGTTCCTTGGCTTTGCCTTTCACCGCGTTTTCATTGCCAACTGTTTTCTTCAAATATTTAGTTTTAACTGTCTTCGCCGTCTTCCCAACTTTTTTAACGTTCTTCCTCGCTTTCACCACGATCCACCACCTTTAACGATTACGAGTTTTAAACTCGCTTAACTTCTTTTTGAAAACACTACTTCCCTCGCGGTAACGAAGTCGCCAGCTTCCTTAAACGACTGCACTAGCTGACGCAAAACCCTCAAGCGCAACTCAATGTCGCTTTCAGCACGCGGCCCTTCAATGCTCGCGTGAGAATGCCAACTGTGCGTCGCGAAAACCACGAAGTCGCTTTGGCTGAGCGCGCGAAAAACAAAGTCTTCGTAATCCGCCGCGGTCCGGCTTCCCTCCATTAAAGGCCACAAGTAAGAAACCATTCGCTTGCCGTTAGCGTCAACTCCCTCCGTCAAAGGTACTTCAAAAACCCCTCTTTTTTTTTCAACGCGAGGCGCGCGAGAGTAAGCACTGGAATCATAGACGAAACCAGTTTCCCCAAGCAGCGCCAACAAGTCGTCGTTCCAATTCAAGTAAGGCGCGCGAAAACCTTCAACCCGTCGCTGAGGAAAAATTTTTTCCAACTCTGCTTTCGTCTTCCTTAAAATCGCTTTTTTTTTCGCGCGAGGAATAATGACTCCAGTCAACGAGCCCGTGAAATCCTCGTGGTTGAAACCGTGCGCGGCTACTTCGCAATTCATTGGAATCAACGCCGCAAGCCCAGCGTTTTCCTTTTTCCTTCCCTTGTTTTTCTTTCGCTCGCGCGCGTCAATCTCGCGCGCCGCAGCCGCCTCGAAAAAAAACGTGGCGGGAACGCACTCGTCCTTCAAAATCTCTAGCAACCCAAGCAAGCCCGCGTGCGTTGCGTCAAAAAACGCTTCTCCCTCGCCGCCCTCCTCTTTTAACGAGTGTTTGGAAACGCTTTCGCAA
>JAVYMB010000061.1:0-4804 GCA_038740145.1 Candidatus Norongarragalinales archaeon
GTTAAGTGCAGGGGGAGGGATTTGAACCCTCGAACCCCTAAGGGACGAGGTTTCTAAGGCTCTCAAGCGCCTTCTAAGCCTCGCGCGTTTTCCAAGCTCCGCCACCCCTGCGCCATTAATTTGAGGCGCGGCAGTTAAAAAGAGTTTCAAACGAATTTCTTTAATTCAAGCCAAACGAGTTTTGTGCCAACTCGCTCGTAAAAAGCGCGGCCCGCAGCGTTGCGCGCGCAAACTTTTAAACTCACTTCGTGAAGCCCGCGCTTTTCCGCCCAACGCTCGAACTCGCGAAACAAAGCGCGCGCTATTCCTTTCCGCCGCCACCGAGGCAAAACGAACAAAGCGTAGAGGTAAGCGTAACGCCGCCGCGCAAAGCGAGGACGGTGCATTCGCTCTTCGCCCGCGAGAAAGCCGACGATTTTCCCGCTCGCGCATTCGACGGCTTTAAGCACGATTGCTTTTCGCGAGCGCAGCAACGCGCGCATTTCGCGCTCGTGCACCGCGCGCAAGTTGCGCGCAAGCGGGAATTTGCGTGCGAACGCTGGCGGCTTAAACGCGTGCTGGTCGCACGAAAGCGCAGTCGCAAGGTGCGCTAGTTCCAGTGCGTCGCGCTGCGTAGCGTTTGAAATAATGAAGGTTAACGGAGCCACTTGCTTTCACAATTTTTGGAAAATAGTTGTTTTTAAGGCGTGGTTTTAAAAGTTTGTTTCAACACTCTTTTTCAGTCAACGCAAGAATTAAGTAGGCGGCGACGCACTAGACTTTTGGTTGGTTAGATTGCCTCAAAGAAAGCCGGTAATGATGCTTACGCTGCCTAGTGGACTCCGGATGCCGCTTTATTTGGATTTAAGCCGCGCCAGCGACGAAATAGTTGAAAGAAGGTTGTTGACTATTTCAAGAAATATGCGCGTGGCTTTAATTGAGCTTGGCGGAACGATTAGCATGCAGCGCAGCGGCGTTGGAGGGCCGCTAAAGCCAGGTAGGCTCAATCTGCATCAATTGCCTCCACAACTTGAAAAAGTCAGGGTTAGCGTCACGAGAGTGTGCTCTAAAGACTCGGTGAATTTGACTGAAAGCGACTTGAAGCGCCTGCACGAAAAAATCGCTGAGTACCAGAATAATGGATGGTACGATGGAGTCGTAGTTGTTTGCGGCACGGACAGGATGGCGGAAGTTGTTCACAAGACAGCGTATTGCTTGAAGGAATTAAGGAAACCAGTAATATTCACGGGTGCTTTGTTGCCTCCAGACCATCCTAGTTTTGACGGGCGAGATAATTTAAACGCCGCCATTGCGCTTGCAGCCGTGAATAAAACGCCGTCGATATTGGCATTGTTTAGAAGAGAATCAGAAAAAAAAGTATTCGATACGTGGATTTGGAAATACGTTGACAAAGCAGGCGTTGTTGGACCGCGCGCTTTTCGTTATCCGGGCGCGGTAGAAAAAACGATAAGGCTGTTGCCGCATCCCGCGTTAAAGTTCGAACGGGTACAAACAGAAACGCGCCGGCCTACGCTTGTAGAAAGCGGCTTTGCTCGAGTGGCTCACATTCACTTAGAACAACACAGTGTAAGCACTTTGCCGAGAAACGCGAAGGCAGTCTTGATACACTCGTTAGGCGCAGGCAATATTTCTAACTCCGTGCGTAGAATGCTGGTTAAATTGAGGAATAACAAGGCGCGGCGAGGCGAATACTTACCGGTGGCAGTGGTTATGACTGCGCATGGACCGATTGAAATGCATTCTTACGAGCCGAGCGCCCTCGCTTTAAAAGATGGTTTTTTGCCTGCCGCCGGGTTAAGGCCGACTCCTGCTTCGGTGCGGTTGTCTTGGCTTGCAGCCAGACTCGATCAAATCAAGGAAGCAGCTCGAAAAAACAACTTGGGGGAAAACGGTGTTCACAAGCTTTTCGCGACGTTGTTTTTGTCTGGACTAGAGTTTGGTTTCGGCAACGAGCCGGTAGAAGAAGCGGAAAAGAGGAGGGAAGCGCATTCGAAAGCGTTGGGCGTCCCGATACTCGGTAAAGATTTGCTGGTTGAAATGCCTTTCGCCAACGCGTTGGAAAAAGCGGTTGACGCACTCAAGAAAAACAGGGGTTGCGCAAACTAGTCGAAAAATTCAGTCGCTGAGTGCGAACTCGTTTCGCTGTATACTCAAGCATACATGGGATTTTCCTCGCGCGACTTGTAGTCGCTGTGCAACGCCTTCATTTTCTCCATTGCTTCGCGCATTCGCGCTTCGACTTGCTCTCCTTCCTTGACGAGCGCTCTAGTGTCGATTGGAACCGAGATGATTTCGCTGAGTTTTTCGAGCAAGCGCGCGCTAGCCTTTGGGTCTAAAGGATTCGCGGTTTGAACCATTAAGTTCGCTGCGGGCACGCGTTGCGCGGCGCATTCCGCGATGAGCACTCCGCTCACTCCTTGAGTCGCGCCTTCCTTGATTAACTCAACGCCGTGTTTTTTCAATAACTCAGCCATTTCGCTCGTGCTCGCGATTCCGTGAATCGTGTCCTTCGGCTCTGGCGTTGCGATTGCTGCGAGAGAGTAAATCGCTTTAGCGCGTTTTTTCTTCGCCCACGCGATTATTTCTTGGCTTAGCGCGAAAACGATTTCCGCTGGAATAACGAACTCGCTGAACAAAACCACTAAATCGTGTTTCTCGCTCGCGTAAATGCGGGCGGGGCTAACTGGCTTGTAATCGTGAATTGCGCTGATTGGAGGAAAATGCGAGGACGCCAAGTAGCCGACGAGCTTCATTCCGAGTTTGTCCGCTAAGTAGGAAGCGCAAATCGTTCCAACCATCCCGATTCCTGGAAATCCTTCGATTACCACTGGATTCTTTAGTTTCGCTGAGTCAGTTTCCTTTATTTCTATTCGCAAAAAGCATCACCGCCGTGATTGCCTACGGAACGCGAGTTTTTTTATGTTATGCTTACCGCCTGCAGTGCGTGGAAAACGAGGAGCGCGGCGGGAGCCATGAAAGCGAAATACAAGACGGCTTTGCGTTTAACTCCTTCAGCCGACGCAACGAAAAAACCGGCGATGGCAGCGAACAACAACAAGTAAATTTGCGCGCCGAGAACTACGGCGCCTTGCACTGCAGCGCGTTGCGCGAGCGTTGCTTGCGCCGCCGCTCCCTCTTCAAAAACAAACGCGCCAGCCAAACCGAGTAAAACCTCGCCAACGCCGTAGCACCACAAAGCCGGCAATCGCGCCGAAAAGCAAAGCGAAGAAAAGCGACGCGCCCCCCAATCCGCGGCAGCACGCCCGCTGTCCCGCACTCCGCAGCGCTCTAAGTCTCGCCTTAAGCACTCGATTGACTTAGGCGAGAGGAAGCGTTGGAGTCCAGCGAAAGCGAAAGCTCGCGCTGCGTTTTCTGGAATGCGCTGCATGAAACGCCTTACACACCTCTGGTTAAAAACTGGTTGCTCACCCGAAATAGTTTTGTTCACGCGGCTTTGGTTAAACTTTTTTTTCGAGAAAATAAGTAATCGTGCACGCGCTTCGAAAACTCGGCGAAATCAAGGTTTTTTTCCAAAAGCGAATCTAGGAAGTCTTCGCGGCGCGCCGCCATCAGCAACGCATTTTTCTAGCGTGCAGTGGACGACTTCACTCTTCGTTTTAACAGCGCTATTGCAGTTTGCGCAATCAGCGTCTAACTCGGCACACTGCCGGCAGTCGAGGAAAGCAAGCGTTTTAGGCTTGAATAAGCACGCGTCTAAGCACAAGCCGCACTTCGAGCAGTTTTGCGAGTCGCGAACCAAACGCATCGCGTTCACCAAGCGAGTTTCAATCCTTTTTTCAAGCCCAAGCGCTTCGCTTCGCCTAACGGCAATTCAATCAAGAAGCGCGACGGGGTTGCTGGAACCAAGAAACGCCAAGGACGAACTACGGTGGTTTGAGTCACGCGTTTTTGCGAATCCAAGAAGACGGCGTCGAACGCTGGACAAAAGAACGAGTGAATAGCGTTGCTCAAACGCGCCTCGCGACCGAAATCAAATAGAAGCGGGGTGAAGGTAGGCGCAGCGAACATTATTCCTTTTGCTTTGCTGAAAAGCGATTCCGCTAACTTTGCTTTGAACGACTTGCGCCCGCTGCGCTTCCTAGTGCGAATCGAAACCCAGCGCTCCACGAGCATAATTACGGCGGCGTAGGAATTAAAAACTCGGTTTAACCTAAAAACTAAACCATGACGAAACGCAGGTTGGAAAGCATCGCGGTAATTCCAGATGGAAACCGCCGCTTTGCGCGAAAGAAAAAAATTTCCATCGCGCAGGCTTACGCTAGCGGCTTTGAAAAAGCGCGTGAAGTAATTCGGTGGAGCGCTGACGTGCCGAACCTCGCGTTTTGGGCGTTGTCGCTCGACAACCTCGCTAAACGCGGCGCGCTCGAAAAACGCATTTTGTTCAGCCAAATGAAGCGCAACATTGCGCGAGCCCTTAAAAGCAACGAACTCGCGGAGCAAGGCGTACGCGTGCGCTTCTTCGGAAAACTCGGCTTACTGCCTTCGGACCTAAGGCAAGAATTGAAGAAGGTTGAAGAAGCAACTAAAAACAACGCAACGCGCGTGGTAAGCGTTGGTTTGGCGTATGGTGGACGCGAGGAAGTATTTGAGGCTGCGTGCAGTTTCGCCCTTGATTTGAAGACGGGCAAACTAAGCGAAAAACAATTGACGCCAAGCGAATTCGAAGCACGACTGTGGTTTCCCGAAGAACCTGATTTGGTGATTCGGACGGGGCGAGTTCAACGCTTGAGTGGCTTTCTCCCCCTGCAAGCCGGTTACAGCGAACTTTATTTTTCACGAAAAC
>JAVYMB010000062.1:0-4776 GCA_038740145.1 Candidatus Norongarragalinales archaeon
CGCAAGCGGAAAAGCGGTTTGCGCGCTCGCTTGAAGCGCCACTTTACCAGAGTAATGCACAAAGTAATCACGCCAGCGCCGCCTACGCCGATTCAAGTCACTAGTTTCCGGGGTTTGCCTGAACTCGCTGGCGGAATTACTAGCGGAGTGGCTAAAGAACTCGGCAAAGTCGTTAAAGCCGCCATCGGCGAGGAAGAAGAGGAAGAAAAAAAGATTCCGCGCATCGTTGGACTTCGAATCAGTTGACTTAAACCGCCCCGAGAAATTCTTTGAGTTTCTTGATTTTGTCGAGGCCGCCCACTATTACGAAGCGCTTTCCACCTTCCAACACGTCGTCTGGACGCAGAATCACGAGTTTTTCCTTCTCAATTTTGCCTACAATAGTAGTGCCTTCAGGGAGTTTCAACGAACCGAGTTTTTTGCCGGCTACGCTAGCGTTTTTCGGCAGTTCGATTTCCAGCATTTCCGCTAGTCCGCGACCGATGAAACTCAAGTCGAGCACGTCGGGCTTCGTAACGAGTTCCGCGATGTAACTCGCCGCCGCGATTTCAGGGTAAATCGTAATATTGATTCCAAGCGATTTAAGGAAGTCAACATCGTAGTAAGTGTTGCTGAGGCGCGCCACCACGAGTTTCGCGCCTTTCTTCTTGGCGCTCGTGCAAGCGAGGAGATTCGTCTCGTCGTGCTCCGTAACGGCAATGAAGGCGTCGGCGTTCTTGACTTCCGCCTCGTCAAGCGCTTTAGGGTTCGTCGCGTCCGCGTTTAAGAGAGTCGCGTTCAAGTCTTTGATTTCCTTGCACTTTTCAGGATTTTTTTCAATTACGACTACGTCGTTGTCTTCCTCCGCCAAAATATTCGCGAGGTGCCTGCCGATTTGCCCTGCACCCGCTATTACGATGTACATGAGAATCGTAAAGCACTGCGAGTTTTTAAAAGCGGCGTTACTTGCGCAGCAAGCCGGCGGCGAAAGTTAATAAGGAGAGCACGGGGTAAATCTCGAGGCGCCCGAGAATCATGGCGAGCGCAAGTGAGACTTTCGCGAATCCTGGGAGAAGCCAAGCGTTGACTCCCGCAGGAATCATTCCGTTGCACGACTGAGCCGAAACAGCAGTAAACAACGAGTCGAAAACGCTCAGCCCAGCTTGCGCTAAAACAAAAACGTTTACTAACACGAGTACGGCAAAAAACGCTATGAATACTGCGACGTCCTTGATTTCTTCAGGCGAAACTTCGCGGCCAAGCGCGCGGCGGCGAATGATGCTTGCGGGAGCGATTATTTCCTCTAGTTCCCACCACACGCTCTTGACGAAAATCACGAACCGCTCGATTTTTATTCCGCCCGCGTAAGAACCAGCGCAACCGCCGATGAACATCAGCGCGACGAGAAGCAAAAGCGAAATCTCGTCCCAAGGAAGCGGCAGCAACGCGAATCCCCCACCAGTAATTGCCATGAATACTTGCGCAGCGGTTTCCAAAAGAATTTTCGTTTGCCCGAACTTGATTGAAAGCAAAACGAATGAAGCGAAGCTAATTAAGAGGAAAACACGAAGTGATTTGTCCCGGAAATACGCTTGCCAATCGCCTTTAAAAGCGCGGTCGTGCGTCACCATGCTTACGCTGCCTACAACGCTGAGCAACGCGATTACGACAAGTCCAAGGTAGCCGTAACCAGAAATTCCTGCATTCGTCGTCGTCATTCCGTTTGTTGAAATCGCGCCCATCGCGTACTGCACAGCATCCAAGAAAGGCATTTTCACTACCACGAAGAGAAGCGCAAAAGCAATGAGCGTGAGCGCACAGTAAATCGCGAGGAGTTGCCGCACAGTGTGCAGCAGGTTGGGACGCAAGCGGTCTTCACGCCCTTCCGCCTTGTAAAGATTGATGATGCTCCACGCTCCGCCGAGAACTCCAGTCAAAGCGAGTGCAACTATTCCGAAAGAGCCGAGCCAGCACAATAAGTCGCGCCAGAAAAGCAATGCGCGAGGTACGGAGTCGAGATCCGGAAAAAACTCGGTGCCCGCGCTCGTGAGCGTCGACGCGCTTTCAACGTAAGAATCTAGGAGTCCAAGTTTTCCTGAAAACAAGAAGGGCAACCCGCCGAAAAGTGGGGCGAGCAACCACACGACTGCAGTCGCCGCGAGCGCGTGCCTCATTAGCATTGGCGCGCTCGTCTTGCTCGCGCGCTTTACCGCCAAGCCGAAAAGAAGCGTCACCGCGAAGCAAGCGAGGAACGACAAAGAAACGCGCGGAGAATGCCTTAAAGCCAGTGACAACAGCAATGGCGCGAGCGCGAAAAACGAGAAGAGCACGAATACTGCTCCAACTTGCTTGCATACTACTCGCGCGTCTTCAACCGTAAGCTTGACCATATTGAAAAGGTAATGCAGAATCGGTTAAAAAACCGGCGTGAAGACGCAGGATACAGTTCGCACACTGAAATAGTTCGCTTTAAAAACAACAATCTAAGACAAAGCCACAGAGCGGAAAAGAAATAAAAAGCCTTAAATCGTTTGAGTTTTAGAGGGTGTTGAAAAGTGAAGAAGTTTTTCACTATTGGTTTGTTTTTGGTTCTCGCGCTTGCCACGGGCGCTGCGCTTGCTGCAAAGCCGGGGTTGCCGCAAAACGCGCGCAAGGCGATGATTCCAGCGAGCGCGGTGCAAGTCGCTCCAAGCGTTTACTACTTAGGGCAGAAAACGCGCGGCGGCGAAGCCGTTGAAGGATTCGCTTTCGTCCACCACAGCGAAAACTATGCTAAAGGCGGCAACGGCGGAGGGCGAGGCGGTGGCGCGAGTTCTTGTTATGCTTTCTTGGCGAAGGGCGCTAAGTGGAAGGCGCTTGAGCCGTACATTGTCAATCCTTGGAACACCAAAGGTTTAAGCGAGTCATTCGTAATGAGCAACCTCGCGTTCAGTATAGGAAAATGGGAGGCGGCGGCAGGAATAGACCTTCTCGGCGACGGAAACGCGACAAACGAAACACTGGAAGTGGATTTCGACGAGCCGGATGGCTTGAACGAAGCGTATTTCGGCGACGTGGCTCAAAACGGCGCCATTGCGATAACTGTCGTCTGGGGGGTTTTCGGCGGCTCAGTCGGCAATAGGAAATTAATCGAGTGGGACATGGTTTTCGACCAAGTCGACTTTGACTGGAGCGCAAGCGGAGAACCTAACAAAATGGATTTTGAAAACATCGCGACGCACGAACTCGGGCACGGCGTTGGGCTCAACGACTTGTACGACAATAAGTGTTCCGAGCAAACAATGTACGGCTACGCGGTTGAAGGCGAAACGAAGAAGCGCTCGCTTGAAAGTGGGGACGCCGCTGGAGTCAAAGCGCTTTACGCGTAACCGTGTTTAAACGCCGCGCCGCCTGCAAGTCGCTTGCAGAGGGCATTCCTCGCAAACCGGTTTTTTCTTGAAGCAGCAGCGCTTCGCGAGTTCCACGATTAACGCGTGAAATTCGCCGTAAATTTTTTCGTCACGCGGCAACCCGGCCTCAAAAAAAGCTCTGACTTCCTCGTAATTTTCGTTTCCGCGCAAAACGCCTAAGCGCGTGAATACTCGGCGCGTGTAAGCGTCGACGACGAAAAAACGCTTTCCGCCAGCGTAAAGCAAAATCGAGTCCGCGGTTTCGCGCCCAATGCCGCGAAGTGAAAGCAATTCTTTTCGCAGCGAACCAGGCGGTTGCGAGAAAAACAAAGCCAAGTCGCCGCCGTAGTGTTTTTCGAGGTAACGCGCGAGATCGCGAACGTAACGCGCTTTTTGGTTGTAGTAACCCGCGCTGCGCACGCATTTTTTTATTTCCTTCAACGATGCGGCCGCAATGGATTTGACGCTCAACAGTTTTTTGCGCTTCAAGCAAGCAATTGCCTTTTCGACGTTGCTCCAAGCAGTGTTTTGAGTGAGAATTGCGCCGAGCATTATTTCAAAACGCGCTTCGTTCGAGTCGCGATGCGCGCTCGAAGTAACCGGCCACCAACCTTGCGGACCGTAAGCCGAGTAAAGAACTTCAAACACTTTTTTCAAGTCAAGCGCGTTCAACGCGCTCATCCTTCAAAATTTGACTTTGCCTAGTTTCGGCGACGACGCTTCACACTCGCAGCCGCGCTGTTTAGGCAGCGCCGCAACCGCGTCGACGAGCACGCGGCGCACTCTCTCATTGTTTTCCTTGAAGACGCGCAGGACTTCAGCGTGGCTAACGGGCTCGCCGCCAGTGACGCCGACATCGTAGTCAGTGACGAGCGAAATGTTGGCGTAACACATTCCGAGTTCGCGGCACAAGGCAGCTTCAGGCATTTGCGTCATGTTGATTACACTCCAATGCTGCGCTTGAAAGAAAGCGCTTTCAGCGCGAGTGGAAAAACGAGGGCCTTCGACTACGACGCAAGTGCCGCCGTCGTGAACGCGAACGCCGTTTTTCTTGCATGCGGCGACGCTCGCGCGCCGCATTTCTGGACAGTAAGGGTCGGCGAAAGTCAAGTGTTCTGTTTTAGGGAGTCCGAGCGAGTGCGAGTCACCGTCGAAGAAACTGTTTTCGCGCGAGCGCGTGAAGTCCGCGATTTGGTCGCACACCACGAAGTCGCCTGGCTTGATTTCGCTTCGCAGGGAGCCGACGGCGCACGGGCCGAACACGCGCAAGATGCCGAGCGAGCGCAACGCCCAAGCGTTAGCGCGGTAAGGAATCTTGTGCGGCGGAAACTCGTGCGCAAGCCCGTGCCGCGGCAGGAACGCGACTCGCTTTCCAGCGATTTCCGCTAGCGTGATGGGAGCTGCCGGC
>JAVYMB010000063.1:0-4769 GCA_038740145.1 Candidatus Norongarragalinales archaeon
GCAATCCATTCGAGAACCTTGCGGGATTGCGGCAGCCTCACGTTGCGTAGATTAATTAGAGAATAAATTTCGCAGTAAGCACCGTCTTCCACGCGGCCCGCGCCTGTTGTAGCGAATGGCTCCACCGCGAAAACGTCGTCTTCACGCAACACGTAATCGCCGCGCGCGACGTTCGGAATCTCGCGTCCAGCGTGCAGAAGAAACTCTCCAAGCGAGTGCCCGCATAAGTTTTCGATTGGCTTGAAGCCGCGCGAAGTAATCGCTTTTTCTATTGCTGCACCGACCTCGCGAACATTGACTCCCGATTTAATCGTGGCGCAAGCATCGTTTAGCGCTGCTTCAGCCGCTTCAACGAGTTTCGCGTTTTCGCCGCTCAAGTCCACCGTGAAAGCGCAATCGACGATGAAACCACTGACTTGAACCCCGTAATCGATTTTCACGACATCTTTCTCAGAAAAAACAGTCGCGTCGCCTGTTTTCGGCGTATAATGCGCAGCAACGTCGTTAGTGCCGATGTTTACTGGAAAAGCGGGTTTGGCGCCTGTCCCTCGGATTTCTTCTTCAATGCTTCGCGCGAGCGCGAGAAGCGAAGCGCCTGGCTTTACTAACTCGAGCGCTGTTTCGCGAACGCCAGCCGCAACTCGCGCGGCTTCAACGTAATTCTTGAGTTCGCTTTCATCCACCGCAGCCACTGCTCCAATTCAACCCGCGAAACGACGAAAGAAACAACGAATCTAAAAAAGGAAAAAAATAGAAAAAGCGGTTTCAAGATTCTTCAAGCAAGTCCGTCGACTCTTCGGCAGGCGCCGACTCTTCACCGCTTGCTTTGCCTGCACTGGTTTTCTTCTTGTAATAGTAATACGCACCTGCCGCGATTGCAATGATTACTAGCGCGAGAACGAGCCAAACCATCCAGTCGGCGAGTCCAGCGGCTGCAGCGATCGCGAGCTTGCAAGTCGCGCTCGAGCCGCCGAGAGAAGTTGCTTTCGCGGAGTAACTACCTGGCTCTATTCCGGAAACGTCGAAGTAGTGTTCGCCTTTCGCTGCACACTCGCTTGCGTCCGGCGCTAAAACGCGTTTGCCTACTGCGAGGCGCATGTCAGCGTCGCAAGCAGGCGCTCCATCGCGCGTTAGAACAGCCGTCACTTTTTTGTCAGCGCCTACGGCGCACTTTAGTGACAACGAGTAGCGAGGCGCGTAAGCCGGCGGCGTTGCAGTCGGCCACTCAAACTCTGTTTCTCTCGATGGAGTCGCTACTGGCTTGTAAAGAGTTTCTTGAGATTTTGCAGTGGAACCACAGTCTTTGTCAGTGCCGGGAAGGCAACAAGGATTGCAGTAACCGTCGAGCAAGCACAAGCACCAATTACAGAAGCCGGCAACGCAAATTCCTCCAAGCCCGCAATCCTCGTTTTTCGTGCAAGACTGTTGTCCTCCGCTTCCACCGCTTCCGCCAGCGCCGCCTTGCCCGCCGCCTCCACCGCCTCCGCTTCCACTAGTCATAGTGAAAACGACAGCGTCTGAAGTGTTTTCAATGTTTTGCGCTGCGATGGGCCTGCAAGAAACGCGGAGTTCGTGTTGCGAAAGCGCGAGGTTGACGAGTTCGAATTCCGAAGAGTAAGGCACTCCGTTTTCCGCGAAGCCTGAAATCGCAGTCGTCGCGCCGTCAAGAGTCTTCGCGCATTGGAACGACGCGTAATTCGAACTACCAGTAACCGTGAAAGTCAAAGTAACGTTAGTTCCAACGTAAGTTTGCCCGTTGGCTGGAGACGAAACGAGGGGTTTGTTGATGAAGGAAGCGCCGCCTTCCGCGAGTTCAAAAGTCACTGGGTCAGACCAAACGCCGCCGTCAGCAAACGAGAGTCCGCTTGCGCCAACGGTTTGCACGCCGCCAGCAACGCCGCTCTCAGCAACATTCTCGCAACGAATCGTCAACACGGGCGTGCATTGCACCCGCGCCTCGTATTTTCCGAATGGGACGTCTTGCACGAGTTTGCTCACTGTTTTCGGCAGTGCGCAAGACTCGCGTGTCACGCGCCCGAAGTCCACTGTAATGATTGGGTTCGTCGTCGAGAAGGCAGGCTTTAAATAGCCCTTGCAGTCGAAGGCGAGGTAGTCGCCACCGATTTTGAATACGAAGTCCACGTTGCGTCCGCCGATTCGTTGTCCTTCTTCTGGGTGAATGATTATTGGTTGATTGCGGTTCACGACTCTAAATGAAACATCGCCTGAAGAAATCCAATTCGGTGCGGGGCCTACGCTGACTCCTTGAGAGCCACTGCCCGCGCTACCGGTTTCTTGTTGTTGCGAAGGCGCCGCCTTGCACTTGACGCTCGCTTTGTGCACGCCTGAATTTAATTGCTTGACGATTTTCGTTTCCGTGCTTGCAGCGACGACTACGCTTTCCTCGTCGATTCCGTCAAACGCTGGCTTGCACTCGTACGAAGTCGCGCTTCCTCCAACAACGAAAGCGAGTTCAACTGGCGAATTGTAAACGCCGCCTTCCACTGGAACGAGTATTACGGGCTTGTCCGCTTCGAAAGTCGTGAATCCTTGAATCGCTGATTCTTTCTCGCCTGGATGCAAGGCAGGCCAAGACTGTGCTTCAGCGAATTCGAGGAGCGAGGAAGGCGAGCGAGCGGCAGTCAAGTCGCTGCTGAGTGCAGACGGCGCGGGCGGCGTTTGCGTTGGAGACTGAATCGCTCCAGGCAACACTGTTGCAACGGCGCGCGACGCGCAACGCACGCTCAACAAGTGGCGTTGTCCATGCAGCCAAACTTGCGGCTCGAGTCCGCCGACGAAAAACTCTTTTTCTCCAGCGTTGACGTCTCCAATTGAAAAAGTTTTTCCGTCGAGAACGTAATAACACGAATAAGAAGCCTGCGTGCCGCGAATTTTGAATTTCGCTTTAAACGGAGTGCTTAATCCAAAGTGCCTGTAATTCTGCTGCGGCGATACGAGTACAGGGCGGTCTGGCTCGAAGACGAGGAAGCGAACTGTTTGCGATTCCTTCCACTGCGCCAGACCAGCTGGCGTTAATTCGCTGCAGCGGACGCGCACCCAGTAACCACTAGGCGTAACACTCAAGTCTATTGTTTTTTGCTCGTTCGCACGAACCGCACCTATTGAGTAACTCTTGCTTCCTTCCTTGGAATACAAAGCGTATTCGCAGTAGTAATTGCCTGAACCTGCGACTACGAAAGTCAAAGGCACTTTGTTCGCCCAATATTCTTCTCCTTCCTTAGGCGAGACAATCTTTGGCACTCCAGGCGCGGCGCTTCCAGCGTTGTCTTGTACGCTCGCGCTGCAAGCGGCTCCGCCGAAGGAAGCGCGCGCGGTATAGTAAGTGAGTTGCTGTACTGTCGGGTAAGAACAATTGAACGACGCGCTGCCGCCCGCGCCGCTTCGAGTCAACACTGCTTCGACAGGAGGCACATCCGCATCGTCTCTGCATGACACCGTTGCGGCGTAAGGCGGTTGCGTGACCGCGTCTCCGAAAACGTTTTTGAACGCGACGGTAAACGACTGCGAAAACGGGCCAGTGCCGATTGCCGGGTTCGGCGTAATCGAGCAACTAGGCTCAGTGGACGGGCAAACAACCGCGATTTTTAAGATTGCTTTAGCGGTGCGGTCTACCTCCTGCGCGACTGAAACGAATTCTAGGAAAGTAACTTTAGCCTTGACTTTCGACGAATCCGCGTTAATAGGCATTTCAAGAGTTCCACGGAGAGGAATCTCGCAAGCGGTGCGAGAGCCGCACAAATCCCAATTCGTCGCCAGCGACTGCCCCGCGGTTCGGCCGAAAACGATTGCTTTCGTCGCACTCGAGTCTTCGAGTTTAAACTCGTAGTCGCCAACTCGCACGAGCGCGTTCGCCGCAAGCGAGTGTGTTTCAGTCTTCCAGCCGTTGAAGCAAGCGCTCGTTATCGAGAGCGGAACCGAGCACTCGAAGTACTGTTGCGTTTCAGCAAAGTCGAGTTCACTGCGTCCAGCCGCAGCGCCGCTTGTTTGCGGCAGCAACGGGTTAACTGAAGTGCGGGGAGTAGGACTAGGTGAAGGTCGTGGAGTAGCACTCGGTGAAGGCGCTTGCTGCGCTGGCGGCGTTACGGGGGCTTGCTTGTTTCCTGGACCGCCAACGTAAACTTTCAGCGAACCGCTTTGGGGGGCAAGCGCGTTCGTTGCGACGAAGGCGTTGACTTTGTTCGCGCCGACGGCGCCAGGCGAGTAAAGCGTTACACCGCTCAACGTCGTCGTCCAAGTCATTTGGTGCGGGCAATCAACGCGGTGTTGGTTCAACGCGGCACCCAGCGACAAGGGGTTTGCAACATCGAAGCACGAAGCAACGAAGTTAGCTACTCCGCCTTGCGGGAGCGCTCCGCCGTTCGGAGAAATCAAGCACGAGACGGCTCGTCCAGGGCTTGGACTTGCAGTCGGCGAGGGAGAAGGAGAAGCGCCTGGCTGCGTGATTGTAACTTGCGCGGCGCACGAATAACCGTCGCCGCTCGCGTAAACTTTCTTGCCTTGCTGCCCGCTTGGCGCGTTAGTCGTCTGTAGCGTAGCACGAATCTTGTTGCCTTGCATCGAGCGTCCAGTCACGCTTCCGCCTTGAACGTCGGTCGTCAACGTCACGGCTTGCGGGCAAAGCGTTTCAACTCCATTGTTCTTGCAAGTGACCAAAAAAGGCTGAGTTCCCGTGCTAGCAATCGTTATCGCCGCGGGAAGGAATTCGCATGTTTTTCCGACTCCGCCGCCTATCGTAGCGGTTGCTCGAG
>JAVYMB010000064.1:0-4769 GCA_038740145.1 Candidatus Norongarragalinales archaeon
GATGAGGCTTTCAGCGTGGCTTCCGCCTGCAGCGTATTGTCCGCGTCTCTTCATTACCATCATCGCTGACCACCTTTTCTTTTTTCCTCACGCCTTTTTTAAGCGCTTACATTATTGCCCGAAGCATATTTATAAACGTATTCCAAACCGCTTTTTTTTAAACGCATTTTTTCCCCCAAACTTTGTTTTTAAACCATTTTACAACAGCTCTTCTTTAATGTGGTTCAGCGTCAGCACGTCACTAAGTAGTCGAGAATGTTTGAGAGCAAAGTCGTCGAATTCAAGTCTTCGAGGGGAACCGCTGAATACACTACGCGCCCCGCGTACCGCGTCTCGAAAATTCCCGTGTATTCTCTGCCTCCAAAGGAGATTAGCGCAACTTTGTCAACGCCGGCGGCGTTTTCTTTTACTTCAGCGAATCGCGTCGGCGTTATCGCGAATTCGTAAGAAAGGCCTTTAGCCATAACGTTTTGCCTGTTAACAATTTTAAGCGTGGCTGGCGCCTTGCCAGCGGCGGCGTTGACTACTCCGACGAACTTCGCTAAAAGCACGTCTTGCAGTGGCCCGAAGCCCTTCGGCCGCGTGCGCGCTTCTTCTCCGAAGAAGCCTTTTTCGATGAGTTTTTGCGTGAAATTATCTAGTTCGTCAACGCTCATCTCGTGGTCGAACGCGCGCTGTAAAACGCTTTTGTTCAAACCACTCTCGTTAAACTTTTCGTCTGGAGTGCGCGCGAGCACGTCTGCGACGTCGACTTGGTCGTAGTAGTGCCTGCTCGCGGAATCACCAACCCAAATCATCATTCCGCCTTTGTTCAAGTATTCGCGGAGCGCGCGCGACTCTTTAAAAGAAATGCTGCGAGCGCGTTCAAGAATGACGAGGTCGTAGCCTTTCAGCATTCCGTAACTTGCGTCTCTCAAGCGCACTGGCTCTAGGTAAGCGTAAGGCCGTATTCTACGAATAATGTTTTCCAGTACTTCTGGATCACCGATTCCGTCTTCGCCGTAAACGAGGGCGATGCGCGAGTGAGTGCGCATTATCACGTTGCAGTAAATGTCGCACCAGTTGCCTGGAATTTGAGAACAATGTACCCAATTAAACTTCGTGACGACGACGAGGAGCACGAGAATGAGGATGACTAGCACGATGATATGCGGAATCTCACGCGCTAAGTCGCTAGCCGGGCTTTGAGCCATTTTCAACCGCAAGAATTTTACGCGGCAACGCATTTTAAAGCGTTTGCTGCAATAAACGCATTGAACTCGACTCGTTGCTTTGAAGGCTGATCAAGTGAAAGTCCGTGGACGAAATTACCGTACGGTTTGGATGCGTCGCCGCAGCGTTTTCGCGATAAACCAAAACTTATTGCCGTTCAAATTCAAAATCACGCGATGCAAAAACCACTCGCAAACAATCCGCGCTATTCGCGATATGACTATTCGCGGTGCTGGCGCTATTGGCGCTGCTGCTGGATTCGCAATGGCTCAGTCTTTCCTTGAAGCGCCGAAAAACGAGAAAAAATTTTGGGTTTTCGTGAAACGCGCGAAGCGCGAAATCGAAGCATCGCGTCCGACAGCGCAAAACCTTTTTTACGCCGCGCGCCGCGTTTTCAACGCCGCGAAGAAAGCGAAGAAGATTGCGGAAGCCAAACGCCTCGCAGTAAAGGAAGCGCAGGCAATAGCGGATGAAGACGCGGCGGCGAGCCGCGCGATAGGCGAACACGGCGAAAAACTAGTCAAAAACAAACGCGGCGGAGTAGTGCGCGTGAGTACTCACTGCAACGCTGGGTGGCTTGCTTTCGTGGATTGGGGCACCGCGCTCGCGCCAGTCTATGCCGCGCGCCGCAAAAGAAAAAAAGTCTTCGTTTGGGTTGATGAAACGAGTCCTCGCGGGCAAGGCGCGCGCTTGACTGCTTGGGAACTCGCGAATGAAAGAATTCCTCACGTTATTATTCCTGATGCCGCAAGCGCTTTCTTCACGGCTCGCAAGGAAATCGATTTAGTAATCGTTGGAGCGGACCGCGTTGCCGCAAACGGCGACGTTGCGAACAAGATTGGCACGCTGCAACGCGCTCTCGCTTGCGCGGCTTACGGCATTCCTTTTTACGTCGCGGCGCCTACCGCGTCGTTCGACTTGAAATGCAAAAACGGCGCTAGCATTCCGATTGAAGAACGCAGTGAAGAAGAAGTGCTTTTCAAAACCGGCGTTGACGAGCGCGGAGTGCTTCGCAAAATCCTTGTCGCGAATCCAACTAGTCGCGCTTGCAACCCTGCTTTCGACGTGACGCCCGCGCGCTTAATAACAGGAATCGTCACGGAATACGGAGTAATTCTCAAGCCAAACGCAGCGAAAATCAAGGCGTTTTTCCGCCTGCACTGCCCAGAACGACTGCTTTGAAGAGTTCAACGAGTTGGTTTTATTGGTTGAAGGCTTCGGCGTGAAATTCACTGTTGTGTTGCGCGGCCCAGCACCTGCAAGCGTCGCCAATGACGCGCGCTCGTGTGAACTCTGTGCTTGGAGCCTTCGCTTTCACGACTTGGGACTGCGTCCAGACTACCGCAAGGCAGACGGCGGACTCGCGAGCGCGGGAAACTTGAGTTACCGCTTGCGAAGCGGCGTCGACTCTTTCGTAATCACGCCTTCAACCACTCCCGCCGTCGGGCTATCACCTCGCGAACTCGTTCTCGTGGACAAGGTTGATGAAGCGAGGCGCGTGGTTTACGCTCGCGGCGCGGCTGGCTTCAAGCCGTCGAGCGAAGCGTTGATGCACCACGCGGTTTACGCGGCGCGACGCGACGTCAACGCGGTTTTTCACGGGCACAGCGACGAAATCGTAAAGCAAGCGGACACGTTGGGTTTCGTGCAAACGCGTCGCTTTCACGATTACGGTACTCTCGAGCTCGCGCGAGAAGCAGTCGAAACGCTTGGAGCGCGCGATTTCATCGTCTTGAAGAACCACGGGTTTTTAAGCGTGGGCGCGACGATGCGCGAGGCAGGCGAGCGTGCTATCGCCGCGAGGGAAAAAGCTATTAAAGCCGTGGAGCAAAAATAAATCGCGTTTGCGTGTTTGCGGGAGTTGGTTTAGTTCGTGCCTCAAGACAAGATTAGCGCGCCTTCAAGCAGCACCGGACTCATCAGGTTTTACGACGTTACTGCGAGCAAGATTTTACTCGACCCGCGCGTCGTGATTGGCGCCGCGCTCGTGTTCATCGCCGCGGAAATCATTTTGCAAGCAGTCAAGTTTTGAGCCGAATTCCGCCGCGTGCTTTTGAACTCTTTTTTTAACGCGCAACGCGCAGCAAAAAGATTATTAATGTTCCACGCACATGAAATTGTTTGATTCAACCGGTGTTTTGAATGGCTGCGCCCTCTAAACCCTTGATTGCTTTTTCGCTTACTACAAGTAGGGTAGCGCCGGAGTCTTTAAGTCGTCAAAAAAGGCGGCAAGGCTTGCCTATGCAATGCCCCGCAGGCCGTATTCGTGATTTTAAGCAGCGTCTTCACTTGTCGTTGAAGCATCCAACGGCGTTGGGATTAACTCGTGAAAGCGTTGGAGGCGTTTTAAGCGGCTTAGGGTTTAGCGTCGACTTTATTGAAAACAGAATAAAGTTGCCTTTGCCTTCAAAGCTTTCGCGCAGCACCGTCGCGAAAGCCTTGCGCTACCTTCGCTCCTCACGCTGCGAAGCGTTGAAGCACTTAAAGCAAGCGAATGCGTTTAAAAATACGCTTGAAGCCGCCGTGAAGCAAGGAAAACTAGTTAGCGGGCGGGTTTAGTTCAAGCCCGCATACCAACCGCCGACGGCGGCGAAGCGGTTTTCACACTGTCTAACCGCCAAGCAACTACGTTGCTGCGATTGGTGAATGAGTACTACGAGGCGCTTAACGGCGCTGTTGAAATGCTTGACGAACACATCGGCGCTTTAAGACCAAGCAAGCGGTAACTGGTTTTCGCTCAATTATTTTACGAGAGCGAAGATGCCACGCTTTTTTTCGATTACTTCGCCTTCTTCTTTTAAAACGTAAAGCACGGCGAGCACGCCGTCCGCGTCTGCCTTAACCGCAGCCGCTATCGCTCCAAGCGCGAGAGGGCGTTCGGCGAGCGCTCGGCGAATCTTCGGCGCAACTTCTTGCAAGTAGTCTTGCGAAACGACGTAATACTTTTTGTCGAAGCCGCGCACGCCGCGCACGGCGCCTCGCTTAATGTCACTTTCAAGCGCGACGCTTAACGCCTTCGCTTCCGCTTCGTTTTGAATTATGGTGAACCCGCGTTCTTCGAGCTCGCGCTTGCCTGGCTCGGTTTTCTCGGTTCCGCCGGCTAGAGCGCCTCGCGGAGCGAAGCCTCCTTCGGCGCGCAACGGCGCGACGGTGCCGCCAGTTTTTTCCGCTGCGACGCTCGCGGCTTCAAACGCTTTCTTGACGAGAGTTACGGCGAAAGACTGCTTGACTTGCCCGTTTAGCCGCGTTTTTTCCACTAGCGCGAAAAACCCTGGCTCGACTTCAAACCACTCGTACTCGTCGCCTTCGCGCACGCGAGACTGCGCTCGCAGCGATTCGGGAAGTGTTATGGCGAGCACGTCTCCGTGCTTGAAGAAACGCATGAACAATCCACCAAAAAAATTAAGCGCGCGGGTTTTAAATACCGCGTCGTCCAAAAAAGAGTGTAATCACTCAATCGCCCAACCACAGCGTTTTTTTCTGGTTTGGCTTGGTTTTGCGGAGGAATGAGTTCGTGGCTACTGAATTAATCGTCGTCGGCAAGAAAGGCGAGGAAC